>NZ_JBNGGG010000024.1:0-164886 GCF_049974585.1 Streptomyces sp. UG1
GGTCCGCTACGAAGCGACCGTGCTGGTCGCAGCCATCAACGAGTGGCTGTGACCAGCACTTTCACAACAGGCCCTAGGCGGTGCCGAGGACATCGCTTCCAGGTGGACGCGCAGCGTGGCCATGGGCTGAGACCGGCTCGCTCACCGCTTCACGCGCCCCCGAATCGCAAGCGCCGCGAGACCGAGCAGAACCGGCTCCGAGAAACGTGACGCCATCTCGATGTAGCCGCCGGCTGTCGTCAGATCCTGGCCACTGGATCGGAACACCACGGAGTTGAGCGTGACGTTCAGCGCCTTCTCGAAGCGCTCGCCGGTGAACCTGTTCCCGGTGGGGTTCTTCGGGTCTTCCTTGTCGATCTCGAAGGTGACCTTGCCCCCGCCCGGCGGGACGACGCCTGTCGCCTCCTGCTTCGGCGAGGACTGCGGGAGCCCGAAGCTCATCATCAGCACGATGGTGATCAGCATCGACGCGGCGAGCCAGCCGAGGGCTCGCGAGGCACGCAGGCCGTAGCCGGACAGCAGCCAGTAGGCCCAAAGCAGGACGCGTTCGCCGATCGGGGTGCCGGTGCGGTCGTGGCGGCGCATCTCCATCTCGCCGTAGTAGAAATCCGCTGCCCCGGGCTCGTTCTTGCCGTCCTCGAACGCCTTGCGCAGTTGCCGGTAGAGCGCGGCCACGTCTTCTGGGTCAGGAGTGAGGTCGGGGTCGGGGTGGTGGGGTCCGGTACGCCAGTCCCGGGGCGAGAGGATCTGGCTCGAGGGCGGAGCTGACTGGTCGGCGGTCTGCGCGCGCCAGTGGTGTTCCTCGGCCAGGGTGCGTCGGCGGGTCCACCGAGCCAGTCGCATTCCGCGCCGGTGCCAGCCAGTGGGCGTTTGCGCGAAGACGGTGCGGCCCTCTAGGCGGAGTTGGTCAAGGTGGAAAGCCCCGGAGAAAAGACAGACGGTCAGGTCGATGTCGGTTAGGACTAGGTGAGCGGCATCAACCCCCTGTACCGAGGTCAACCGCATCCGGTCACCGCAGCCTGACAGAAGGCTCTCGTCCACAGTGCCATTAGGGCCGCTCAAAGGGGCTGGATGTGCGGTGACCGCTACAGGCGCGGACAGCACCGCATGCCCGAGGTGTATTGCGGCGTAGCGCAGGCGCAACGTCGCCGTCGACTCCCACCCGGTCCGTTCGCAGCGGACCTCATGCGCCGCAATTTCCAGCGTCACTGCCCGCTCAAACACAGCCCCAGCCAGATCCACCACCCCCGCGCACGCGAGGGGCCCGAATGTCGAAGCCTGCGCGAACCGCACCGCTTCGAACACGGCATCGCCGGAGAACTGTGTTCCATCAAAACACGCGCTGTCAGAGAACTGTGCCTTGTAGAACGTGGCCTCACCCGAGAACTGCGCTTTACCGAAACAAGCGCTGTCGGAGAACCGCGTTCTGTCGAACCCGGCTCCGCGGGAGAACTGTGCCTCGTCGAAGTCGGTACGGTCGGAGAACTTTGCTTTCTCGAACGCGGCGTCGCCGGAGAATTGCGCTTCGCTGAAGCTGGCGTAACCGGAGAACTGTGCTCTCTCGAACGCGGCGACGCCGGAGAACTGCGCCTGGTCGAACACGGTGTTGTCGGAGAATTGTGCCCCGACGAACCAAGCGTCGCTGGAGAACTGCGCTTCGTTGAACCTGGCGCTGCCAGAGAACTGCGCCTCATCGAACCAGGAATTGCCAGAGAACTGCGCCCCCTCGAAAGAGGCATTGCCGACCTGCGGTTTTCCGGTGGAAGGGTCTCGAAGGGCGTGGAGGAGAGAGGACAGGAGTAGCTCTGTGAAGGGGGTGCGGCGGTGGTCGATGTCGTCGCCGGGGGTCAGTCCGGCCAGGTAGGCGTCGCGGTCGGCGTCGGCCAGGTGGGCAAGGCATGCGGTGTGGCCGGGGACGTGGATGCCGCGGCAACCTACCGGGACGGTCGCGGGGTCGGAGCCATGACCGCAGTGGGGCCACTCGGGTGGGGCGGGGTTCGTTGAGGGTTCAGCCACAACGAGATCGACGCCACAACGACCCCGAAAGTTCCCGGAGTTCAC
Organism: Streptomyces sp. UG1; assembly: GCF_049974585.1. Classification (NCBI taxonomy): domain Bacteria; kingdom Bacillati; phylum Actinomycetota; class Actinomycetes; order Kitasatosporales; family Streptomycetaceae; genus Streptomyces; species Streptomyces sp. UG1. The sequence continues at coordinate 2,062 of NZ_JBNGGG010000024.1, forward strand.
ACGTACATGAGATGGCGTCGTGAAGCCGATCGCGCACGGCGACCGGTGGATGCTCCGTCATGGGCTCATCCCCGCGTGGGTCGTGGTGGCCCGTCACCGGTAGCGGCGTGCGGCGGCCTCGGCGCGCCGCTGCCTGGCCTTGGCGTCGTTGCGGGCGCGGCGGGCGCCGGCCTTCTCCGGGCTGCGGGCGGCACGCAGGGCGGCCTCAGCGCGGGCCAGCTCGTTGTCGGCGGCCTCCAGTTGGGAGAGGGCGGCCCGTGCATTGCGCTCGTAGCGCTCCTCGGCCCGATCGTGGATGCGGTCGGCCCGGCGCACGAGGCGCCCGTCGACAGCCGTCTCGCTGCCGCTGGCGACGACCTGGCGGGCCATCTTGGCTTCGAGGCGGGCGAGGCGGAAGGTCTCGCCCCAGGTGTACCTACCGGGCATGGGTTCTCCTTCGGTGGGTTCGGCTCCGCCGAGGACGGCGGAGCCCGTTTCTGCGGGGTTTTCGGGGTCATGCGCGAGGGTCCGAAACCTGAAACTGTGCAGGTGGGGGCCGATATCGGGGGCGAAACCGGTTTCGGGTCGGGGTGAAACCACAGCCTTGATCCGAAATCGGCCCGGTGGCGTCTAACCGCCGTCCTCGGCGGGCGGGATGTCCTCCCATCGCAGGCCCTTCGCGCCGCCGCAGCACTCCCGGATCGTGAGCTGCTTCGTGGACACCCTGAACGGTTTCAGCGCCGTGCTCAGCGCCGTCGACGCAGCAGCGGCGTCCATCTCCAGCCACGGCCGGTACAGGTCCGGCCGGAAGCGAGCCAGGGCCTCGACAAGACGGTGCGAGTGCACGGACTCAACTCCGTCCGGCCACACCGACCGCAGATGGTCCACGACTGTCTCGACGTCCAGCTCCTCGACCTGGGCGCCGACGGACTGCCCGGACAGGGTGCCTGCCGCCGTGCGCAGCGCCAGGGCCCGCTTGGCGATGTCCTCGGCCTCGGTCTGCTTGATGAACGCAGCGCGTACCGTGATGCCTTCACGGCCGCGGGCGAGGATGCCGGTGCCCTGCTCGTCGACGCTGATGTCGGTGGCGCGCAAGCCGCGGTCGTAGGCGCCGGTGCCGAGCACGTTGTTGTTGGCCCGCCAGTCCATGACGGCCAGGCACAGCCGGGTGCCGACGCTGGACGAGACGGAGGTGGGCAGGGACGGGGCGTCCGGGTTCTGGGTGAGCAGGATGAGGATGATGCCGTACGCCCGCGCCTTCTTGACCAGGCGGGTGGCGAGCGCGGTGGCCTCGTCCTTGTAGTCGTCGTGCGTGAACAGCTCCTGGACTTCGTCGATGACGATGACGCGCAAGCCGAGCTGCTGCTCGGGGTACTTCTCGGCGAGCGCCCGGGTGACCTTGCGGCCCTCGGGAACCTCGCTCGCGGGCAGGGAGCGCACGAAGGCGGCGCGCCGCTGGTACTCGGCGATCCCCGAGCGCATCCCTCCCAGCGCGGCCTCCAGGTCCTCGTCCTCGTCACCGGACACGTACCGGTGGCAGACCGGGCGGACAGAGTCGAGGTCGCCGGAACCCTTCAGCTCGAAGATCCACAGTTCGGCGGTGGGATCAAGGGCGACCCCGAGGACGATGGCGAGCGCGCAGGAGGTCTTGCCGGATCCGGGGATGCCTCCGACCAGCAGGTTGGAGTACATGAGGGTGATCTCGACGAGGTTGCCGCGCGGGTCGAACCCGAACGGCAGCGGCTCGTACACGTCCGCCTGGCCGCTCTTCATCAGCGGCCACAGCTTCCGCCCGGCCTTGGCGGGGTCACGCTGAGCCACCCACAGCACCAGGCGCCCGGGGTGCGCGGCCCGGTCGGCCTCCGGCCACACGGTGCTGATGGGCCGTCGCATGGCGGCGGCGAGCGCGGCGCGCTTCTCCAGCACCGCGGTGGCCTCCACACCCGGCGGCAGGTCGACCTCGGCGCGCCAGCCGGGGCCGTCGCGCATCACCTCGGAGGCGAACTCCACCCCCCGCTTGCCCTTCCGGCCCTCGATACCGATCGCCGCGAGCGCCTCGAACACCTCGGTCGAGTCCAGGCGGCGCAGCACGTTCGTGGCCACGTAGCGGGTGATGAGCGGCTTCCCGTCGCGCTTCTCCCCGTTCAGCCCGCACAGCGCGGCAGCGGCGACGGCGGCCGTGAGGATCCACCCCGGCGCGAGGAACGCGGCCACGAGAGCGGTGATGCCGGTGGCCGTAGCGACGACGAGGGAGGCGATACGGCGCGGCCGGACGCGGCGGGAGTGCTCGCGGGAGAGGGCGAGCCACGCCTCGATGTCCGCTGATGCGGCGGCCTTGGCCTCGACGGGCCTCGCCTCGGTGTCGGCAACCCACTTGCCCCAGCGGACGAGGAGGCGGCCGGCGCCGCGCGGGGCACGCAGCAGCAGCCGGGCGAGGTACACGGGCGCGCGCACCGTGTGGAAGGCGGTGACGTGTACGTAGTACGACACCGTCCAGCGGGCGGCGTCGACGAACTCGGCGGCGTTGCGCAGGAACGTGGGGATGACCGGCGGGGCCTCCGCGAGGTACGCCTGCTTCTCCGCCAGCCACGTCCCCTCGGGGACCGTCTCCTTGGGGTTGTCGACGGGCCGGGGTTCGGCGTCCTGGACGACGTCGATGATGGTCTTGGTCAGGGCGGCGGCGTCCTCAACGGGCGCGTGCTTGCGGAGCCGGACGACGTTGTCGGTCATGGGCGGGCTTCCTGCTGGTCAGCGGTCCTGCTGGTAGTCGCGCCACATGCTGCGCAGCACGAGGACGCAGATGGTCAGGGCGACGGCGACGAGGCCGAGGACGGCGGCAAGGATCGCGAACCCGAACACCACCAGCGCGACCACCACGGCGACCGCGAAGGCGACCAGGCCAAGGCAGCCGAAGCCGATGTAGGCGCCCCAGGGGCGGGCGGTGATCGGCGGCTGGGGCTGCGGCTGTGGCTGCACGGCCTGAGCGATGGCCTGCGCCTGAAGGACGGCCTTGACGAGCTCCAGGTGCCGGGCGTCGGCGGCTGCGTCGACCGCATCGCGGGCGGCCTTGGCGAGATCGTCGCTCACCGCGCCCACCTCCGGGCCCGGCGCACACGCACACCGGCCACCAGGCCGAGGCCGAACACCACGAGAACGGGCTGGGAGGCGATCGCGGCGGCGACGCCGATGACGACTGCGAGCAGCGACGGGTAGAGCAGCAGAACGCCGAGGACGGCGCCGAAGAGGATCCACTTCATGACCGCTCACCCCCGACGATCTCTCGCCGAAGTTCAGTCGCCTCGCGGCGAGACAGGCCGAGTTCCTCCTGCAAGGTCTTGATGGTCACCGGCCGCGAAGTCGACCTGACCGACTCCCGGTTCAGCTTTCGGGCTCGCCGACGCAGCTCAGACAGAGTCACCGTCACAGTGGCAGTGACCATCTGGCGGAGCTCTGCGGATGCCAGCGCTGCGGTCGTTTTGCCGTCCCCGTCGACGGCATCGATGTCCTCCCAGCGGAACGGTGCTGCCGCGAGTTCGGCGACCGGCGGCACGACCGTTTGGGCGACGGCGCGCGTGGCGTCCGAATCCGCGTCGTCGGCTCGCTCCACGGTCACCTGCCCGTCAGGTTCCGAAGGTTCCGATTCCTCGTACGGGGGCCAGGGCGGGGGCCAGGGCACCGGTGGCAGGTCACGGCGAGCGGTGCGCAGCCACCCGTTAAGGTCGCCTTCGAGATAGAACCACTCGGTGAAGCCCACGCGCTGCGGGGCGAACCGGTCGTGGAACGCACGCTCGATGTTCCGGTCGCCCTCGACAACGAGGATCAGATCCGGGCGCCGAAGGGACAGCGTCTCGATGCGATGCCGCAAGTTGGTCGATGTGCCGATCTTGACCCGGTCCCCGTTGCGGAGGAAGTAGACGACCGGCCCGTGCCGACCGTCCGGCACCTTCGAGAACTCGATGCGCCTGAGATCGGCGATCGCCTGTTCCCAAGCCTGCCGTAGACGTCGTCGCGCCCTGCCCAGCCGCTCTCGCTCCATCCGCGCGGCTCGGATCTCTGCCGCCGCCTCCGCTCCGTCGCACGTCGCTGCATCAGCGCGCTCCAGGGTGATGCTCGCAGGGCTCTGGGCGAGCACGAGAGCGACCTGTGCAGCATCCACCGTGACCCCGTACATGGCGGCCAGGACCGCGAGTTCGGCCGGGGGCATATCAGGGTGCGCATCACGCAGGGCCCGGATGGCGGCGACGTCGGCCGCAGAGAGCACGCGGCGCGCGGCCTCGATGTGGTCCACGGCGCGCGCTTTGACCGTGCTCCCGGCCAGCCTCGGTGCGAGCGTCCACGCCCAGCCGCCCAACGTGGGCAGGCGGAACGGCTTCTCGCCGAGCTCGGCGCGCATCGCGGCGCGCGGCCCGGCCCACGACATCTCCGCGACGGCCAGCAGGGCGACCGTGGGCATGGCGAAGAACACGGCGGCCGGGATGCCGCCGCCGATCAGGTCGGCGTGCGTGATGTTGAGGTACACGGACACGGCGGCCATGACCAGTGCGGCCAGCCGGGGACCGGCGGCGGAGCGGCCGGCGCCGGACGCCTGCGAGGCGAGGTACAGGCACGCGTAGGCGGCACCGTCGAACACGGCCACGGCCGCACCAGCGATGCCCTTGGGCGCCTCGTAGTAGCGGGCCACGGCGTACAGGGACCAGCCCGTGGTGGCGACGGCGGCGGCGGAGACGATGAAGAGCGCGAAGCGCCAGGCGTGTGCCGGGGTAGGGGGGTGCGCAGGGGCTCCCCTACGATCAGTGGTCATTGGTCTCGCCCTCTCGGCTCGGAAGGTTGGAGGGTGGGAGGCCCCGGCCGTTCGCGTGGCAGCTCCGGCCGGGGCCGTTGTGCGTCGGCAGCGCGGGCTACCTTCCGTCACTGTAGGGGGTCCCCCTACAGTGAGGGAAGGGCCCGCCCGGGGAAGGGAACGGGTGTGACGGGGCGTGTACCTGAGGAGGCGCAACGGGTGTTGGATGCGATGGCCGCGCTCGAAGAGATCGCCGACCCTGTGGAGAAGGCGCGAGCCCTGACACAGGTACTCAAGAGCCTCCCAGACCAGAACAAGCGGCTGAGCCTGCTACGCGGGGAAGTCGTCGTGCAGCTGCTCGCCCGGCCGGACGCGTCCCTGGCGTCCGTGGGCGCCGAGCTGGGTATCGACCGGCAGACCGTCCGGCAGATCCGGGACGCCTACCTGAAGAAGCAGGGCGAGGCCGGCTGACCCCCGTAAGCGCCACCCCGCCGCGGCGAGAGGGCACCGTTCGATCAGGCCCCCTGACCGTTTGAGGCGGAACCTGTCTGCTGCTTGGGCACTTTCCGCCTCTTCGGCTTTCCACCGTTGAGCGCCTGCTTCGAAGCCGAGCCGTTGGCGCCCGCGCGCGAACTGGTCGCCAGCACCTCGTTGATGATCTGCCGTCGTACCTCGATCGCGGCTTCGCCGTCGAGACGTTCCGCGAGACGCTCGGCCGTCAGATAGTGGCTGTTCAGGACCGGTTGATCGAAGTAGCGGTTCAATTGGCCGATCGATTCCTTGTACATGGTGAGGTACGTCTTCGTGAGGTACGCCGTCAGGACCGTGCTGAAGGCTGCCAGGGCGCCGATGAACCACCGGACTTCCTCCAACGGAACGTACGCACCGGCAACAGCAGCGCACACGAGCAGGAACAGCCCGACGCCCATCGCCGTCCGGGACGACTTGAATGCCTTGTCGGCCTGCTCGGTGACGATGCGGTGGTATTCGCCGATCTGAGCTTGATTCAGCCCCATCAGCGTGGCCAGTTCGGTTTCCTTCTGGAGCTTCTCAAGTACTTCTCGTTCGTACTCCTCTTGAGCTTTCAGGGCCTGATCAAATTGCTTGTTCTGGTTTTCCATGTACTGGCGTCGAGTGAGCAGCCATGAAATGGCAAAAGGAAGTAGAATTACGCAGGCCCCTAGAATTATCCATGAAATCACCCCTTGCAAGGCAATGTTCACTCGTTGCAGTTGGCCGTTTTCCACGAAGACGACTGCGGCAGCGAGGCCAAGCGCAAGGAGGGGAATTGCGACATCGAACTGACGCCTACGTTTGTCACGGTGCGCTTTTATATGTCTGGCTTCAAGCTGTCGCCGAGCCCGCTCGCGGGCCGCCGCCTTGCGGACTGCCTCGCGGGCTCCTGTGGCGGCTTGCGGAGTGCGTTCCGCCTGTGGCTTTTCATCGTCATTGCCGTTCGTGGCGGTCGTCGTGCTCATCACTCGCCCCCTTGATCAGGCTCGGCAGCCTACCCCCTGGTTCCCCGTCACATCATCCAAGCGGAGGCATACGTGGCGGCCTTGAGACCATGTCACCGCTCGTGGATGTGCGGTCCCGCCCTCCGGTGAACCATGTGCGGTAGTCGCGCTCCAGGCAGGCGACGGCCGTCATGCGGTGGCCCATCAGGGCCTCCAGCGTGCGGCGTCGCAGTCGAACGACACCTCTGCGGGTACCGGGCCCTGGAAGTGGTCGTCGCCGGGCTCGTCGCCCTGGGCGTGGGTGTCGATCCATTCGTCGGCGGCCTGCTCGGCACCGAGGGCGCGCAGCAGGGCGGCGAGCGCCTCGACTTCGTCGCAGTTGAGGATGGGGCCGACATCATCGGTGAGCCTGCCGCACCAGGTGTCGGCGAACTGCTCCGCGACGTCGGCCGGAATGGTGACCGTCTGGGTATCGGTCTGCTCGATGGTGGCCACGGCGGTCAGTCCTCGAAGCCGGGCAGGCCTCGGGTGTCGAGGCCCATGGGTGAGGTGGCGGCGTGCAGGTGGCCAACGGCCGCGCTGAGCAGCCCGGCAGCGGCCTTGGCGTTGGCCAGGGCGGTACGCATGTGCTTCACGGCCTCGTCGGGGTCGCCGCCGCCGTCGATGGCCACGCGCCCGCACTCGTGCGTGTGCATGACGGGGTGGACGGACTGTTCGAGGGCCTGCGGCAGCATGCGCACCAGGTAGGCGAGGGAGCCGATCGCGTCGTACGCGTGCGGCGGGTACTGCCAGCCGTCGCCGGTGCTGATCGTCTCGTGGTTGAACTGGCGGATGAGGTCGCCGGCTTGCGAGGCGATCCGGCCGGGTGTCGTCATGGGGTACTCCAGAGGGGTGGTTGGGGCCCCGGCGGTCAGCGGCGGCGGGAGCGGCGCCAGCCGAAGGGGCCGGGCAGGTCGGCGGAGTCGGTGGTGCGGCCGGTGGTCGCCCATGTGCGGCGTACGCGCTTCGTGCCGACGGACACGGAGGCGGAGCGGCGGCCGAGGTTGAGGCGGACGCCGGGTGCGATGCGGAAGCTCTTGCGGAACGTGAACGGCATGGCGAGTCCTTCGGTGGCTGGGTCTGGCGGCGCGGAAGCGAGTCGGGTGGGTCGCGTGTCCGGCCGCCGGACGGTGGTGCGGCTGAGGGCTTGCCGTTTCAGGCCTGCGCTTCGAGGTTCCGGGCCCCATTGCTACGGCCGCGCGCGGTGGCTGTGCCGGGCCCTCAGCCGGTCGTTGGGGGTGGGTCAGCGTCCGGCGATCTCGCGGAGGCGGGCGAGGGCGGTGGGCGCGTCGTGGTACCAGAAGGTCTCGCCGGGCTTCAGGCCGAGGGCCTCCTCGGCGACCTGGCCGATCAAGCGGCGCTTGTCGCCCTTCTGCGCGAAGAGGTCACCGAGGGTCGAGGATTCGGTGCCGTCGCCTTCCCGGACCGTGATGTCCACGTAGTGCTCGTGCTGGAGGTGGACGATCGTCCAGCCGGTGACGTGGGCGGCCCATCCGGCGGCGCACAGAGTAGTACCGCACGCCGGGGTCTCGTCGGGGGCGAGGCTGGTGACGCCGGGCAGCCACGCCCAGTTGAGCATGTTGAAGGCGTCGGGCCGGGCTTCGATGGCGTCGAGGGCGGCGGCGGCCACGGCGGCGGGGGTCTCGGGGTAAGGGGTGACCTTGGTCATCGCTACTCCAGGCGTGAGACGGCAGGAGTAGTGCTGGTGGGACTCGAACCCACGACCTCAACGGCTTATAAGACCGGCGCTCTACCAACTGAGCTACAGCACCTTGATCTTCAGTTGCGGGGGCCGCACGCCCGGGCTGGGCGGGGCGGGCGTGCGGCCCTGTGGTGACCGGGCCGGGGGGATGCAGCCCGGCCGCCGGTCCGGGTCAGCGGGTGCGCAGCTGGAGCAGCCGCTTGTGGGCCTTGGTCTTCAGTTCGTCGTCGGTGCCTTCCAGCAGGGCGGTGGCGCGGGCCAGTTCCTCGCTCATGGACTTGCCGGGGCGGCGCGGGGCGACGTGGTCGAGGTAGTCGGTGATCGCACGCTCGCCCGCGTACGCGGTCCATCCGGCGCGCCCGGTCTCGGCGCGGAACATGGCGTCCAGCCGCTCGGCCCGCCGGGCGTGGCTGTTCTTGGTGCGGTCGGTGGCGTCGTCGTCGATGGGCCACAGGTCGGCGATCACCTTGTGGAAGTCGTCGATGGCGAGGTCGGTGCGGGCGAGCGCGGTCTCTTCGGCCTCGAACACCCCGGCGTACTTGAGCGTCAGGCCGAGGGTACGGCGGGCCTCCTCGAAGTTCTCCAGGCCGCCGGAGGTGTGCCGGATGGCCCAGCGGGAGCGGGCGTCGGCGAGCGCGAACCGTTCGGTGTTGGCGCACACGACGCGCCAGGGGGTGACGACTACTTCGGCCTGCGAGGTGGCGTCGTGCGAGTTGATCGCGACGATGAACAGGCGGATCTCGTCATCGAGGCCGCCTCGATCGACGATGACCGAGTCGGGGATCTCCATGGTGACGAACACCCGTCGGCCGCCGCGCAGCGCTCCGGCGGACTCCCACAGCACGCCGTTCTGGCCCGCGAGGTCCTGAAGGAAGGTGAAGATCTCCCGCTGCTGGAAGATCTGGTACCGCTGGCCGACGGTGCCGAGGGCGGCCCCGGTGTCGGAGCGGACGGTGACCCAGCGGTCCTCCATCACCCGGTCGCTGCCGTCGTACGAGTACTTCACCGGGACCTTGTCCACCTGGAAGTCGATCTGACCGAGACTCAGGACGGTGTCGATCTCCGTGGTGCCGCCGGGGATGACGGTGCCGAGGCCGTGCCACGCGGGGGTGGAGGTGTAGAGGGCGGCGGTGCCGCGCGAGGTGTCGAGCCCGTCACGGCCGACGACTTCACCCCGGTCGTAGCCGACGGTCGCCGCGTACGTGCCGTCGGCGCGGCGGCGGGCGCCCGTCGACTGCATGAGCGCGGTGCGCTGGTCGTGGAACTGCTGGTTGACGTCGATGGTGGTGCTCACTGCTGCCTCCCTCACGGGCTGTTCGGAGTGGACCCGACCGGATTCGGACCGGCGACGCGTCGGGTATAAGCCGACCGCTCTGACCGCTGAGCTACGGGCCCTTGGGGTGGGCCGCCGCCCCGGTGACGGGGGGATTGGGCGGGGCGGCGGCCCTGGGAGCGGCCGGGGTGGGTGGGGGGACAGGCCCCCGGCCGCCGGTCTGTCAGCCGCAGGCGGCCGAGCGGGTCAGGGACTGGCGGCGCACGTGGTGCGGGCCGGGCAGCTCACCCCACGGGTCGGCCAGCGCGAACCGGGACTCGGGAAGCCCCATGCGGTCGAACGCCCCGCACACCTGGCACGGGCACGGGATCGCCACCCACACCACGCCGTGCAGGAGGCGGATGGACCCGTGGTAGACGACCAGGTCACCGGGCTCGATCAGTTCGAGCGAGCGGATCAGCGTGTCGGACATGACTCCCCCCTTGGGTGGTTACGGGTGGCTGCGGACGGGGCTGTCGGACGGGGTCCACCGCATCGAGTCGCCGCTGCCGTCCCAGACCGGCGCGGTGCGGCGGGGGCGGGCGACCGGAGCGGGGCGGCGTTCGGCGTAGCAGCCGTAGCGGTCCCACGCCTCGGTGAGCACGTGCGTCTCGGACGGCCGGTAGGCCATGACCCGGCGGAAGCGGCCGTTGATGAACCGGAACGCCCGGCCCGGCTCGCGGCCGTAGGTCTGGCGGTAGATCTGTGCGGCCACGCGGCCCAGCCACGATCCGTAGCGCCAGTCAGCCGGAAGACCGCGCTGCACCAGGTACTCGGCGACTGTGGTCCTGCGGGTGAACTGGCCCTTCATGACGCCCCCTTGGTCTGTCCCCTGAACACTTCCAGAATGACAGATCACATCAGATCTGTCTAGATCTGATGCAGGGGAATTCCAGTACCTCAAGCCCCTTCCGACACCCGGTTCTCCGTCAGCAGGTACAGCCGATCGCCCTCGTACCGGGCGGGCCGCCCTGTCTCCTCGTCCTCACAAGCAGGGTTGGTGCACCAGGCACGCGGCCTGTCATCGTCAGGGCGCGTCTTGATCGACCGCTGGCCGCACACCAGGCACAGCACGTGCCGCATCTCCCGCGCCGGGGCCTGAAGCCCCAGCACCGTGCGGGCCGTTGAGTGCCAGATGCCAACGGCCGACGTCACCTCGCCCACCCGACCCGCGTTCTCCGCTCCCGCAGGCAGGGCACGCAGCGCACGGTCCCACCGCTGCATGCGCGCCGACCCGCCGCGCAGGTCCGCATCAAGGGCGCGCGCCTCCCGTTTGATCGTGTCGCTCCACTCCAGGGCCGCGGTCGAGGCCGGCGGCCGGGAGCCGGGCAAGGCGTGACCGCCCGACTCGCGCGGCTGCTCAGTACGCAGGGCCAGGTCGTCGAGCCGCTTGATAAGGCCGGGGCCGCCGTCGCCGGGGTGCTGCCCGTCGCCGGTCCAGCGGTCGAGCAGGTCCCGCACCAGATCGTCAAGCGTCGCCATCGGCCACCTGCACGTCGAACCGCTGGAACAGCCAGTCGCCATCCCGCGCCACGGCCCGGTAGCGGCCGGGTGGCTGCGGCGGGCCGGGCAAGGAGGCGCAGTACAGGTGCAGGTCGCAGCGCATCAGCGCGTCGTCGAGGCGCTCGCGCAGCGGGTGGCGGATGGTGAAGCCCTCGTCGTCGAACTGCACGATGTGATCGGTCTCGCGGTCGGCGAGGATCCTGTGCGCGGCGTCGGGCTGCGGGCACTCCAGCCGCGAGCATGTGAGGTAGCCGCCGTCGCCGACGAAGAGCGTCGACCAGCCGCAGGCGGGGCAATGGCCTTGGATGTCAGCCACGGCGCGGCTCCGCTTCCTCCCGCGTCGGGTTCTTCGGCCGCTCGGTCTCGAAGTTGACGATCACCTCGTCGTCGGACGCGGTGATGTAGACGTCGCCGGTACGGGTGCCGCGCGCAGCCGCAGCAGCGCGCCGGTTCTCGGCAACCGCCACGGCCTTCTCCACCTCGGTGTAGTGCGCGGGGCTCTTCAGCACCCACTCCACCCGGTCGATCGTGATGACTCGGTGCTCAGCGTCCATCGGTGGGGCCCTCCAGGAGGATCGTGGGCAGCTTCTCCTTGCAGTCCGCGCACCGGCGGCTGGCGACTGGAGTCCCGTCGCCGAGGGTGAACGGGGTCTCCTCCCACGAGGCGTGGGCGCACTCCGGATCGGGGTCATCACTGACCTCGAAGCCGTGCCAGTTCACGGCAGTCAAATTGGCTGCGACCTCAGCGACGACGACCTCGGCGACGCGCGTGCCGACTACAGCGGGGGCGCTGTCCGTCGCGAAGGTGAGCGTGACGTTGACGTGCTTCTCAGGCATCTGCGGCCTCCTCGCCGTCGGCCCACTCGATGCGGGTGCCGCTCGGCACGCTGGCTATCAACTCGCTGAGATCCACAGCGGTGTAGAAGCCCATGCGATCGTCGACAGCGACACGGCCGGACGGGAACTCGGCGCCATGGAGGACACGGCCGTCGGGCTGGTGCAGGCGGAACAGCCGGGCGAATTCGGGCATGATCAGGGCTCCTTCGACTCAGGGCCGGAGTAGTTGACTGCGAAGCCGGGCAGCCCCATGCCAAAGTCCGGGTCCGCGGAGGCCGGCCGGAGCGGGGCGCGCAGCTCGGTCTCGTCGACGCTGCACATCGGCTGCCGGGGCGACGACCCTGCCGGTACGCCGGTCCAGCGGAACGGTTCGTCGCAGTCGTGGCAGTTGACCTTGATGTCGGCGTGGTAGCCGACCACCGTCGGGTCGTTATCGCTCGTGGTGACGCGGTTGACCTCGATGTAGGCGTCGAAGTTCTCGTGCGGGCACGGCCGGTCGGGGTGGGCGGCGTTGCTCATGTGGCGGTGCTCCAGTCGGGATTCAAGGCGCGGCCTCCATCAGTTGGTGTGTGCGGGATCCCGGGCAGGGCTCAAGGGCCAAGCCCTCGGCGGACCAGTTGACGTGCTCGTGTCTCGGGACGTAGGTCTCGCCCTCGGCTTCGCGGACGTGGACGACCTGGTGGCAGTGGTTGCAGTAGCGGCGCACCGTGCGCGCCGGCACGTAGCCGAAGTGCTCGGCGAGTTCAGCCGGGTCGATCTCTTCGTCGTCGAGCTCGGCGTAGAAGTCCTCGTCGATGTCCTGTTCGAGGCATGCGCAGTAGCCGTCCTCGCAGCCGCCGAACGGGCAGTCCACGAAGATCTGGAGCTGTCGGGCGTCCGTCATGACGCCTCCAGGTCGAACAGCAGGCCGTGCTTCCACGCCTCCGGCTCGGCCGCCGGGGCGGGCTGCGGGGCGATCTGGTCACGGAGTTTGGCGATGGCCTCGGCGACTCCCCAGTACCTGATCGCGCCGCGCCCACAGGTCGGACAGCCGAGGTCCCGGAACCAGGCGGCTGAGGCGGTGAGCAGTTCCGGTGTGACTTCGCCGGGGTCGGCCAGGGTGGTGGTCGCACCAAGGTGGTCCACGATGAATGCGCGGTCGTATCCGGCCCGCTGGAGCACGAGGGCCGCGACGCTGCGGATGCGCAGCAGCGCGGGGATGGCGTCGGTCGGCGTGGCGAGCCGGATGATCTGCGCCGCGAGCCATGCGGTGACCAGTACTCCTGTGAAGATTTCTTTGCAGGTCTCTTCCGCCCAGAACTTCCTCTCCAGGCCCCATCGCCACTGCTCTTTGCCGCAGACGCAGCACATGACGTCGCTGCCGATGCGACCGCTCTCGGGGTCGCGGATCTCGTACTTGACGGTCTCGGCCTTCGATCCGCACCAGCGGCAGCCGCGGTCGGGTCGTGCGCGGCCGGTGCGCTCGGGGATGCTCATCAGGCTGCCACCGCCTTCCTGGCCTGCCGGTCGGCCGTCTTGGCGTCCTTGCACGGCTGGCAGGCGGGCAAGAGGTGGTAGTGGTAGTGCGCGTCATAGCCCTGCGGGGTGCCGCACTTGCCCGTCCAGTCCGGATAGGCGGCCGGGTCGCCGAGGCTCTCTTCGTCCCATGCGCCGACCGGCGCCCACTGATTCGTCCGGACCTGGTTGCGGGCGCGGGACACGCCCTGCGGGTGCACGCCGTGCTCGACCGGATCGGCCCGCCACAGGCCCTCGTACAGGGCCGTGACGGCGCGGGACGTGGAGACGAGCACCCTTTCCGCGCGCAGCGTTACACCGAAGTTGCCGGGCTCCATCTCCAAACGCCGGGCGAGCTGCGCCTGCGGCCAGCCGCCCGCGACGAGGGCCTGGAGGCGGCGCCGGGTGCCGGTGCCGTCCACGGACACCGCACCGCCCAGGTTCTCGGGGGTGGCCTCGACCGCCAGCAACTTCGCGGCCGTTTCCGGGCGGACCCGCTTCGACGGGCCCATGTTCCGCCGGGGCGCGCCGTACAGGAGCTTGCCAACCGTGGTCGGCGACACCCCGGCGAGGCGGGCGATGCGCTTCCAGCCGAGCCCGTACGCCTCCAGGGCCCGCACGTGCGCGCGGACCGGTTCGGCGTCCACGTACGGCTGCCAGTGGCCGTACGCCTGCATGCGGCTGCGCTGGTTACCTTCGCGCCGGTTGGCCCGCTTGCACGCCTGGCACCGGCACTTCTCGGCAACGTACTTGGCGCGCGTGCCATGTCTGCGGTGGCTCGGCGGGGCGACGTAGCCCTCCTTCATGTCGCGGAAGTCGGGCAGCCCCAGCGCCCGCCGGGCGTCCCCGACCTTGACCGGATGCACGCCGGTGCGGCGGGACACCTCCGCGTTCGACAGGCCCTCGCGCAGCAGCTCAGCGACCTCAACCGGGACCTTCATGACGCCTTCCTCGCGTGCAGGTTGGGCAGCAGGCCGAGGCGTCGGCGGATGTTGGCCACGCCGGCCCGGCTGATGCCGACACGGCGGGCGATCTCGCTGTCGCTCAGCGACTGCTCCCACAGGTCGCGCACCCGCCGCTCCCGCGCGGTCAGGCCCTCCCGCTTCGACCGCCGGGCCTCCCGCTGGAGGCGGGCCTCCCGGTCGCGGCGCGCGCCCTCAGTGCACATGTCGCACGGCGGCTCGCCGAGACGGCGGTGGATCATGTAGCCGCGTTCGCTGCCGCCCTTCACGTGCTCGTCGGCGAGGATCTCGCGCCGCCTGGTCTCCAGCAGTTCGGCGTGCGCCTCCTCGCACACGGCGCAGTTCTGCTTGCGGCGGCGATGCAGGTACCAGGCCTGCTCAGTGCCGCACTCCGGCCCGGACTTCACCTGCGCCACGGGCTCGGGTTCCGGCTTGATGCGGCCCTGACGGCGTCCGGAGCGGCTGCCGTGGATGCGGCGCACCTCCCTGCTCCAGCACCGGTCGTCCACCTGTTCGCCGCGCGCGAGGTGCCGCACGAGAGCTTCGTAGGTGCCGCACTCCGGGCGCGGCCCGTCCAGCTTCAGCAGCGTCGAGCCGTCGTCGACGTGGCCGGACGCGGTCGGGTCGAGGCGCCAGCGCTCCTTGCCGTCCAGGGCGGCGAAGATGCCGTACCGGTGATCCCTCCCGACGCCGCGTTCGGCAGCCATCGCGTCCGCCAGGCACTGCCGCCGCACAGGGCAGTGGATCACACACAGGCTTTTCGCCATGGACTCGTACCGCTGCTCGTAGAACAGGGCATCGCCCTCACCCCGACAGGCGGCCAGCTCCCGCCACTCGCTGTGGCGCACCGCGGTGTCGGGGACGGCTCCGGTGTAGGCCATGGGTCACCGCCTCGTACGGGGCTTGGGCCGGTGGCCCACGTGATGGCCCCCGCAGTGCTTGCACTCGTACGCGGACAGCCGCACGTAACCGCGCTTGATCAGGCGGCGCAGATGAGCGAGCGCTTTGGCCCGGGTCTCGTGGCGGATCTTCCCGGTGCAGGAACGGGCCTTGGTCGCGGTCGGACGCTTCGTCATCGCGGGCCCCCGCCGGGCAGCAGGGCCAGGGCGTGGTGGTACTGCCGGTCGAGGCGGGCTTGCGCCTGCTCCGGATCCGGCTCGGTCTGCGCTTCGCGTCGCAGCAGCGGCATGCCGGAGTCGATCGCGGCCAGCGCCTCGGCGCAGGTGGCGGGGCGGCCCTCACGGAACCAGAGCGTCTCCACCGGCTCGCCGACGTCCCACAGTTGGAGACCGCGCACCATGCGCCACGTGTTCGTGACCCAGACGAGGGTGACGCCCGGGTTGCGTTCGATCATCTCCCCGTCCGGGCGGACCGTGTCCGGGACGTCGATCGGCCAGCGCCGCATGTGCGGGGTGGTCAGGAACGGGCAGGCGTGCGCCGCGTACAGGGCGCAGTCGCGATGCGCGGGCGGCTCCGAACTCACCCGGTTGACCGCGCACATGGGCCCGATCACGTACGCGTACTGGGTGGCGGCGAGGCCGAGCGTGACGTTGCGCAGGGTGCCGCCGCAGATCCAGCAGCAGCGGAACGCGATCGCCCCGTGGATCTTGCGGGTGTCGGCGATGCGGAAGTCCGGGACGCCGTTGACGCGAGCCACGAACCACGGGATGGGGCGGCCGTGCTTGTCGCGGGGCAGGCGTGCCACGCGCGGGGGCGGGACGGGAAGAGTTCGGGTCACGATGTTCTCCTGGTTGCTGCGCCCGCCGCCGAGCCGGTGTCATCCCGGCGGCGGACGGGTCTCGGGTCAGGCGCGGATGCGTCCGGGGTCGGTGGAGGCGTACGGCGCGCCGGTGATGACCGGGATGCCGCCCGGCACGGTCGGGTCGTCGTCGCCGAAGGTGGCGGCCTGGCTGACGGCGGTGGCGTTGGCGAGTTGGGCACGCAGGGAGCGGTTGGATTCGCGTAGCTGCTTCGCGTCGCTGGCCTGCTCGGCGAGTTCGGTGATGCGGTCGGCGGCCTTGTGCGCGGCGTGCCGCCAGGCCCACGCGGTGCGCACAGCCCGGTCGCGGTCGTTGCTGACCGTGGTGAGCGCGCACACGAGCGCGCCCATGTCGCGGTCGCTGCGGGCGAGTTCGGCGCGCAGTTGAGCCGGGGTCATGGCGTACCGGTGCAGTCCACGGCCTGCGGGGGTGAAGCGCTGCACGATCAGCGGGGCCGCCTGCCAGGCGAGCACCAGGGCACCGGCAGAGCCCCCGGCGACGATGGCGTAGGCGATCACGCGGCACGCTCCGGTGCCGGTGCGAGCGGGAAGCCGTACACGCTGCGGCCGTCCGGGAGTGCGATTTCCCAGGGGCCGCGGATCAGCCCGTACGCCGCCCAGTTGCAGCCTCGGGTCTTGCGGCCCTCGAGGGCGCCGAGGGTGCGGCCGATGCACTCCTGGCCGAGCACGTCGGAGGCGATGACTTCACCGTTCCGGTTCGTGCGCGGGTGCTCCTTCAATGCGTCCCGGAAGTCCTGGCCGGTCGCGATGTCCCCGCAGGAGGGGCACTGGAACGCCCACTTGAGCGGGTCGTCACCGAACCGCTCGATGGCTTCGTCGACCAGCTCGGCCTGGGTGAGCTTGCGATGATCCACGGGTCATATCTCCTTGCGGGGGCGGGCGAGGTGGCGGCCGGTGGCGATCCACGCCAGGCCCCCGAGGGCGGCGTAGATGACGGCGAGGACGTACAGCCGGGCGGCCTCCGCAGTGGCGGCCGGACGAGACTGGTCGAGGGACGGCTTCAGCACGGGCTCACCGCCTCGGTGGCGGGCTCCAGCGGGGTGAGCATCCGGTGGCCCTCGAAGGGCTCGCGCGGCCACAACTCGCCCTGACCGGGCGGCGTCGGGATCGGCCGGGGCTCCGGGCCGGGCCCGTCTTCCTCGTCGCGGAACTCGGTGCACGTGTAGTCGGCGTAGACCGCTTGCTCTTCGGTCTGCGTCAGCCACTCGGCGGGCCGCTTGCCCATGAGCGCGATGAGGATCAGCGGGCAGCCGTTGGCGTCGTCGCCCTGCCGGGCGGGCTTGTCGTGGATGCAGCGATTGCAGTTCTTCGCCGCCCAGACCTCCCACTGGCTGCTGTTGGAGAACGTGCTCCCGTCGCGGGCGGCCGTGAAGGCCTCGTCGTAGGTGCGCATCAGGCACCACCGCCGAAGATCGCGTCGAACGTCTCGCGGTCGCGTTCCCGCTCACGCTGGTCGGTCATGCAGCGAGGCTCGACGCAGTGGGGGAACTCGCAGCCGGGCCGGGCCTGGCCGGTCGCCTCGCGGCCGGTGCGCAGCTTGAAGGCGACCCGGTAGGCGCTGTAGCTCACCCCGTCGTGCATCACCAGCGGGACGCCGCTGCTGCTGAGGGAGCCCGTCCAGCGCAGGTGTCCGCCCTCGGCCGGCTCGGTGCGCGCCCGGAAGGCTTCGGCCAGCGTGGGGTAGCTCTTGCGGCCGGACTTGTGCACCGGCAGCCGCAGAGCCTTGCGGACCTTGGCCACGGTCGTGTGATGCGCGCCCGTCCGTGCCGCGATGGCCCTGTCGTGCAGCCCGGCGTGCAGCAGCCGTTCGATCGCGGCCCGCTTCTCGGCGCTGATCGTGCGGCGGCTCACCGTGCACCGTCCTTCACGCAGGCCGGGCACAGGTCGCGCCCCCGGCGGCGACGGCGCCAGCCTGCCTCGCGCGCCCGGCGGCGCAGCGTCACCAGCGGCAGGAACCCGGTGTCGCCACCGAACTCCTCGCCGCAGATCTCGCCGCCCGCCAGGCCGTCGCAGGTGAGGATCCGGATCAGCACAGCGCTCATGACGAGCCTCCGACGGGGTGGGCGCGGGTGGAGTCGAGCAGCTGCTCGTACAGGGCGCGTTCCTGTGGCGACCAGCGGTGCATGGGCGCGGGGAACACGTGCCGGAACGCCTCGTCGACGAGGGCGAGCAGCAACTGCTCGCGGTCGGCGGCTACCTGCTTCGGGTGGTCGATGGCCAGGTGCGTGAACGCGTCCTCCAGGGCCGGGCCTTCGAGCAGGTGCCGGTCCGGCTCGTCCAGGGGCAGCGACAGGCGCAGAGCCTCGACGTCCAGCGCCTGAACGTCCGGCACGGAGGCCGGGCGCTGGCGGTGCCGGTAGTGCTCGGCCAGCCAGGTCGTGAACTCGGTGATTGGGTTGTGGGTTGCGGCGACGTGCGCTGTGGCCATCGCCATCGCCCCCTTCCAGGGCTTGATCAAGTGGTGTCGGTGGCGACCGCTTCGCGGTCGCGCTCGGGGTGGATCAGGTCGGCAATCGGTCGCCCGTCGTGGTCGCGGCACGGTGTGCCGGGGGCGACCTGGCAGGCCGGGCACACGGCCACAGCCGTGATCCAGGCGGCGCGGCGGGCGTGGTGCGTGTGGTCCCGCAACTCGGCGCCAGAAGGCCGTACACAGGCCCGCAGCGGCAGCGCCCGGCAGTCCGCCTTCGGGCAGGCCATGGCGAGCTCCGGCCACCGCTGGGGGCGCTCGGCGAACCGGGGCACTGCGACGGCGAGTTCGCGGCGGGTCGGCTCCGGCAGGTAGGGCTCGTCCTCGCCCGGCAAGCGGCCGACTCCCTCGATCAGCTCAAGCACCGGCCGGGGCCGCAGCTCGCCCGTCGCAACGCGGGCACGACCCTCCCTCAGCGCCCTGATGTACGCCCCGGGATCGTCCGGGTCGGCGTCCGGCACCGCCGCAGGCAGGCCGGGGCCCGGTACCTCTCCCTCGGCTGCGGTGCGCTCGGCACGGATCGCCTTGCGCAGGCTGCGCACGTGGTGCGGCTCGATCCATTTGCGCTGGCTCGGGTCGGTCGGCGGGGTGCCGTAGAAGCGGGCCACGGCTGCCGTGGTGTCGGCGTCGTACGGCACGTCCGCGAGGGCGGCCGACCATGCGCGTGCGGCTGCCTCGTTGGGGCGACGGTTGTCGAACGCCGCGCAGTGCACCAGCAGCTTCTGCGCCTCAGCCGGGGTCATGGCGACACCTCGATCTCGCCGAGCGGCACCCCGTCCTCCAACTGCCGGTACAGGGCACGGAGTCGGCCGTAGGCGCCGGAGTCGGGCCGGTTGAGGGCGCGCCGGGCGGCGGGTGTGAGGCGGAACCAGCAGGACCGGCACAGGTACTGGCCGGGCGTCTTGCGGCCCTTGCACGAGGGCACGTCATGGCGCACCCCCGGCTTCCTCGGCGGCGAGCTTCTCGTACAGCGCCACGTGCTCGGCGAAGAGGTCTCTGCCACCCGGTGGCGAACTGCCGCGCAGCGGGACGACGTTGCCTCCCGCAGCCCCGTGCGGGGTGCTTCGTACGGCGGAGAGCGCGAACTGGAGCGTTCCGCCGGACACGGGTTTGCTGGTGTCGCCGAGTCGGATCAGGGCCTGCCACAGCTCGCCCGGGTCGAGGCCGTTTCGCAGGGCCTGTTCCACGGCGGCGAGGACGGACGATCTGGCCTGAGCGGTCGCACGGCCGTAGCGGTCCCACCACTCGGAGACCATGCGCTCGCCGACCGCCTCGTCGGTGCGGCTCCAGGGGGAGGCCTCCCGCGTGCGCGCGCCCGCGCGAACCCCCTCCTTCCCTGCTCCCTGTTCCCTGTTCCCTGATCCCTGCTCAGGGCGGAGGGTCTCCGGAGGACTCTGGAGGGTCTCCTGAGGATTACCGGAGTCCTCCGGAGTCGGGGGTGTTGGCTGGTCAGGCGGGGTGCCGTCCGACGGGACGGCTTGCTGAGGCATCGGGAAGCGGGGCTTGCGCGGGTGAGACACCTTCTGGTGCTCCTCCCAGTTCTTCACCGCCAGCAGACGCCGTCCTCCGGCCTCGTACCGGAGGATCAGACCCGCACTCCGGAGGGCTTCCAGATCCGCCTCGACGTCGGCCGCAGTGCGGTCGTCGAGCGGCCACACCGCCGCGCGCACGAGACGCGGCTCGTCCAGGCCGACGCCGTTGTCGTCGACGTACGTCCACAGGCCGATGAACGTGAGCCGGGCCGACAGCGGCAAGTCGGCGACGGTGAGGCTGGTGAAGAACTCAGGCTTGATCGAACGGATGCGGGCCACGTGCGGGGCCTCCTTGCTGCGCGTACGCCGACGGGACCGGAGAGAACGTGGGCGGGCTGCGGTAGGCATCAGGACCCCCCAGTGCCGCCGTCGGGCCGGGCAGGCGCGTCCAGCGGTCTGCCGCAGCCGCACGCCACGCAGCCGTCGACGACAGTCAGGTAGCGCCAGCGGTGGAACGGGCACGGCGCCACCAGGGCGGCCCCCGTGGGGTGCTGGACGATCCCGTAGCGCGGGTCGTACGGGCCTCCCATGGCCCGCAGCGGCTGGTGGTCGCCGCACACCAGGCAGCGGCCCACGCGCCCGCCGGCCATCTCGGCGAACAGCGTGCTGCGGGAGCCGGGGCAGTTCTTCGGCGGGTCGATCCAGCGGGGCGAGAACAGGAGTTCACGGTCGCTGGGGCCGTCGGGTTCCTGTCCGGCGCCGACGGCGCGGCCGTCGCAGGTTCCGCACACCGGCTCACCGGCCAGCGGCTCGTCACGCTGGAACGCGGTGTCGTCGACGTAGCCGCCACCGCACCACAGGTCGTAGACGGTCCGCCCGGTTCTGACGTAGCGGCGGCCGGAACGCGGCCGGTGCCAGCGGGTCATGGCCCGCGTGCGTACGAACCGGGGCCCCTCGGTGAGGGGTTCGGCATCGATCCGACCGCACGAGGTGGTCACCGGCGGCAGCAGGCCGACACTCACGGCTGCTCACCGCCGCTGTCCTCTTGGGCCTCGGGGGTGCCGGAGCCGGGCTGGCCCTCACCGGGCTCGTCCCACGAGTCGAGCGGCATCGCCCGGATCACGGTCGGGCGGCCCTCGTCGGCGTCCACATCGGCGCGCAGCAGGTCGACGACTTCCGGGGAGGTGGGCACCAGCTTGGCCAGGCGGCGGACGCAGGACTTGCCCCACTGCTGGTCGAAGTGCGTGTGCCAGGCGGAGTCGAACTTCTTCTCCCGCTCTGCCTTCGCGTACGCCTTGGAGTACAGGTCGCGGATCTCGATGGCGTCCTGCTTGTTCAGTAGCACCACCTGACTGCGTCCACCGCCCGCCATCCACGCGTACGCATAGGCGAGGATGATCTCTCCCCGCTCTTCCCTCGGCAGCTCCACGCAGGGCTTGTGGTAAAAGTCGCCGGGGCTCGGGGCGGTGGGCGTGTAGTCCCACACGTCCCGCTCGCGGATGAAGTCGACGCGCACCGACTCGACCTTGCCCGAGCGGTGCATGACGTCGATGAGACCCTGGTACATGGGCACGAAAGTGGCGGTCTTGCCGAAGGGGACGATCGCCGCGCGCACGCCGTCCGGGGCCAGGCCGAAGCGGGCGCACGCCATGAGCGCGGTCTGGATCGTGTCGGTGTGGCAGTTGCGCAGCTTGCCCATCGACGTCAGCGCGGCCTCGATGAAGTGGCCCTCGTCGATGTGCTTGGGCAGGGCGTGCGCGATGTAAGTGCGCCTGCGCTCCAGCCACTTCAGGGTGGGGTCCTGCGCGGCCAGGTCCGTGCTCGGGGCCGGGGTGGGCGCCTCGCCGGTGGCCTCACGTACACGCTGCTTGAGATCAGCCATGGTCATCCTTCCGTGGGCACGTGCAGGCGACGCGCCCGGTACTTGCGGTAGATCTCGGGGTGGTCGGCCTTGAACCGTTCGATGTCGACGGCTGGGGCCAAGCGGGTGTATTCGGCGGCGAGTTTGGGCTCGGCCTCGCGGAACCGCTTTGCCGCGAAGGTGCCGTTGGCGCGCCAGGTGAAAGCCGTACGGCCGCCGGTCAGGGCCACCTCGGCCTCGCCGAGCATCGCCTTCATCTGGTTCTCAACCTCGTCCAGGTCCTCGCCGAGGGAGGTGATCTGCTCCTTCAGCTCCCGGCGGCGCTGCTTCAGCAGCAGGGCCTCGACCGGGTCGACCTCGGCGGTCGCGTCTTCCTTCGCGTCCCACAGGTGGGCGAGCAGTTGGGTGGTGGCCTTCGAGCCGTCCGGCGGAGGGGGTGCGCCCTCGACGACGTGCCGCTGCCACCAGTCGCCGCAGTACTCGACGAGATGCTCGATCAGCTCGTCGTCGCGGTCGATCCGGTGCCAGCGCAGCCGGTTACCGCCGATGAGCGCCGCCACATACCCATGGCCGTAGCCGGTCACCGCGAGGTACCAGTGCAATTGCAGCGCGGGTTCGTCGGGCACTTCGTCGTCCCAGTCACGCGCCTGGTATTCGCTGCGGTTCTTGCACTCCAGCGGGACCACGGACGGGATGCCCAGCGCCGGGGTCCGCTCGATGACGAGCCGGTCCAGGTTCGCCAGCATCCACGCGTGCTCGATGTGCTGGAGCGTGCCCGGCGCGGGCGCGATCTCCAGGCCGGCCCGCCTGCTGAAGAGGCGCGCGATGACTGCCTCCAGTTCGCGCCCGCACTCGGCGGCCTCGCTGTCGGTGTGGTCGCCGCGCCCCTGCTTCTCCTCCCACACGTGCAGCGGGCCCTTGTAGCGGTGCAGGCCGAGGACGGCGGCGATGTCACTGCCGCCGAGGCCGAGTTGACGGGCGGCGTGCCACTGGTCCTCGGGGGCGTCGGCAGGCAGCACCAGACGTGCGGTGGGGAAGGCTGCGTGGACCGTTTCGGCCGGGCCGGAGGCTTGGGGGAAGACCTCCGGCCCGGCGGGGTTCCCGCCCGGCGTGGCGGGGGGCGTGGATGCCGGGCGGGTGGTCATGACGCGCTCCCGGCGAGCAGGTACGGGCGGACCGCCTCAGGCAGGGAGAGGACGTTCTCCCGGCCGTCCCAGCCGAGGAAGACGACCGGGCCGTGCAGCAGGTAGGACAGGGCCGCGCCGCGCACCGCCTCCACGGCGCGGGTGGCGTGGATGTTGGCGGGGTGCTCGTCCAGGCTGTACTCGTAGACGACGACGGCGACCGCGAGCAGCGTGCCGTTCAGGACACGCCCGTAGTGGGCGAACTCAAGGTCACCGCCGACCTGTTCACGGACGGCGTCCAGCAACTCGTCCGGCAGATCGAGGTAGGTGCGGGTGCCGTCCGGGTCGATGCGCAGCGCCTTGTAGCCCATGGCGGTCACCACCTGCGGCCGGTGGCCTTGAGGAGGCGGGCGGGCACCCAGGCGCGCTTGGGGAAGGCCGTGGCCGGGTGCCAGATGACGCTGACCCAGACCTCTTCGCCGGGGCCGACGCACACGCGGCGGGGCCTGCCGTCGAACGTCCAGGGCACGCTGGCCGCGCTGTCGGTGCGGACGTATCCGGCCACCGGTAGGTCGGCCGTGCCCAGCTTCAGGTGCACGACCGGCTGGTACTCCGGCCATTCCTTGGCGAGCGCGTCCAGCCGCTCCTTCATCGGGTCGGTGCGGAAGACGCGGGCCGTGGGCCGCCAGTCCAGCCTGATCGTGGGCGTGTCGATGGGCATCAGGCACCTCCGGGCGTGCCGATCAATTCGAGGGGGGCGGTGATGGGCCGGGGGATGCGGACCGCGCCGCCGGGCACCCATCCCTGCGCCATGGCGACGGCGACGACCTGTTCCATCGGGCCGACGTCCAGCCGGTCTCGGATCCGCTTGCGGCGGGACTTGATCGTCTCGGGGGACACGCGCAGGGTGCGGGCCGTCTGTTCGACGTCCTGGCCGTTGGCCGCGCACACGATGACGTCCACGTAGATCGGGTCCAGCGGACAGGGCGTGACCTGCGCAGGCCGCCACCGGTCGATCTCGTCGAGCAGCATGCGGATGGTGCGCGCGGACGGCGTGCCGGGGTTGCGCTCGACACCGGCACGGATCCGGTCGAGTTGGACGCGGCTGAGCGGTTCAGCCATCGCCGTCACCGTCCTCGGCGACCAGGCGGGCGACGTCGTCCCAGCGGCGGGAGACCGCTTCGAGCAGGGAGCGCTGCCGCTCCATCGCGGCAGTGGCCTCCGCCCACAGGTCGGCGTCGCGCCAGGCCCAGATCTCGTCCTCGATGATCCGGTCGAGCGTGGTCGGGTCGAGGGCGTCCAGTTCCCAACTGCTGCGCCCGAACCGGCTGATATAGCCGTCGGCGCGCGAGTCGGTCAGCTTGGCCGGGTTCGGGGGCGGGTTGTGCTCCTCGACCTGAGGCATGTTC
Organism: Streptomyces sp. UG1; assembly: GCF_049974585.1. Classification (NCBI taxonomy): domain Bacteria; kingdom Bacillati; phylum Actinomycetota; class Actinomycetes; order Kitasatosporales; family Streptomycetaceae; genus Streptomyces; species Streptomyces sp. UG1. Next base: position 26,240 of record NZ_JBNGGG010000024.1, read on the forward strand.
AGCGCGATGCGCCGCACCGTGACGTCCGTGCCGAACAGGGCGAACCGCTCCCCGATGTCCCGGGTCATGTCGATGCCGGACGGGTCATGGTCACCCAGGTGGATGACCACAGGCTTCTGCCCCCGGGCCTCGTAGCGGGCCAGCCTGCGGGCGGCTCCCCACAGCTCGGACTGGGAGGTGTAGCCCCGGCAGGAGAAGTAGTCGACGTCGTTCCGGTTGCACACCCCGGTGATCACGCCCACGAGGGCGTCCTTTTCGATCCACACCTCGACCCGGTGCGGCTGGTTCGCCCACCGCTCGGTGCGGTAGCCGTACGCGGCGGAGCTGATGATGGACTCCGGGTCGTCCCAGTGGGACAGGCCGCGCAGGTTCCGGGTGCGGTCGACGATGAAGTTCCAGTCGAGCAGACCGGCCAGGCGCGCATCGTTGACGATCGAGCCAAGCCGCTTGTACTCGGTCTGCTTGTTGGCCAGGTAGCCGCGCGCAACGAACTGGTAGTACAACTGGCGCAGCGTCAGGTCGAAGCCCTGGCGGGCATACTCGCCGCAGATCGAGTCCGCGGTGGTGATCAGGTCGAGGCTCGCCGGGCTGAAGTTCTTCTCCACGTAGGCGATGCGCGGCATCAGACGTCACCGCCCAGGGCCCTGTCCGTCAGCGCGTACGGCACGGGGCGGTCGACTACCGCGTCCTGGGCGGTCTTCGTGCGCAGGAAGGCCGTCTCCCACGGGATCTGAGGGGCCGGGGTGCGGCCCGTGAGGACGGCGCGCCCGGCGGCTACGATCCGCGCGGAGCGCCGGTCGAGGTGCGGCGCGCGCTGGGGTCCGTCCGGCACGTCGAGAGCCTCGACGATCGCGCGCAGCAGCTCGCGCAGATCGTTCCGCTCCGCCTCGATGGCGGGCTGGCCGCCGCTGGCGCGCGGGGGCGGCGCCGAATCCGGTTGTGTCATGCTGGTCACCGGTCCACTTCCTTCCTGGTGATGGATGTGCGGGTGGATCACTCCGGGGCCGTCGGGTGCACGACGGCCCCGTTCGCGTCAGTAGGGCAGCGGCTGGCCGGACGGGGTCCGGCGGTCTTCCGGCTCCGGCTCGCGCGGGCGGCGCGGCTTCTGCACACGGATCTGACGGGCCATGACGTCTCCTCACGCGCCTTCGAGAAGCCGCACAAGGGCGGCGGTGACGACGCGGTTGCGTCCGCCGAGGCGCAGCACCTTGACGGGGGCCTCGCCGCGCCGGATGAGCTCGTTGAGGTGGCTCTTGGACACGCCGAGCGCGGTCGCGGCCTGGGAGGGCGGCACCGTGGCGGGCCAGGAGCGGACCTCGTCGAGGGTCGGGCCGGTGGTGGTGTCGCCGGACATCACGCCGCGCCCTCGTCGGCCTCGTCGATCAGTGCGCCCGGCCCGAAATCGGTCGCCGCGTCCACGCCGAGGATGCGGGCGAGGACCACGCGGATGCGGGGCTCGGGGGCGTGGATGCCGCGCTCGTATCTGCTGACCTGACCGCTGTCGATCTTGGCGCCGTCGGCGGTGCACCGTTCGGCCACCTGGGTGGTCGTCAGGCCGAGCCGCAGTCGAGCGTTGCGGAGCTTGCTGTTGACCTGATGCATACACGAAACGCTAGTCCAGATCCACTCAGATCACAATAGATCTGCTCGATCTGCTGCATCAGATCTGGAGTCACTGTGGAGGTGGCCGGTACCCCCTCCTGCGTTCTGCTTTGATCTGCGCTAATCTGCGGAAGACATCAGGAGGATCGATGAACCCCCAACCGCATGAGCTACTTGATCAGTTCATGGAGGAACGCCGCCTGGAACTGGGGAAGACCTGGAAGCAGGTCTCCGCAGCGTCAGACGTCACCGTCGAAACCCTCTCGGCCCTGCGGAAGGGCCGCACCAACCCCCACAACGCCAGCCCCCTCACCCGGCGCGGCATCGAACGCGGCATGAAGTGGGCGCCGGGCGGCTACGAGGACGCACTCGCCGGCCACAAGCCGAAGTCGCTCACCGAGGACGTCCCCCACCCCGAACACGCCCCACCGGCATCAGCGGCCGGCGGGGCGGACAACGGCGTCGAAGAACTCGTCGAGCGGTTCAGGCGGCTCCCGCTGGACAAGCAGATGGAAGCGTTCCGGGAGCTGTTCGACGAGATCCACCGAGGGGTCGATGCGTCCCGCGACGGGGACGGGCGTCAACGCCCCACTGGCTGACAGCAGTTCACACCGCGAGCAGGGTCACGGTTTGGTCACGATGGCTGCATATATCCGTGACAGGTGCCAACTGGTGGCGCAATGTGAACAGCCTCCCACAGAAAGTACACACAAAGTAACCGCGTGCTACCCCTAGGGGCCGAGAATGATCAGAATCATTCTCGCGGCACTCGGCGTCGCACTGCTCGCATCTGTGGTTCTGCTTTTCCGGCGGATCAAGGAAATCGAACAGCGGCAGGCCGAAGCCGGCCGCCGCCTCGACGAGATGGTCCGGCAGTTCACCCTGGTGTACGTCGAGATCTACCGCGAACTCCTCAACGTCCAGCGCCACCTGAGCAGCAGGTCCCTCCCCGCCCCCGGGCCGCCCCGAAGAGCGGCGGCCAACGGCGACAACCGCCCCGAACAGGAGCCCAGCCCTCCTCCGGCGAAGCAGCCACTGCGCACCAAGAAGCACATCAGCCTCCTGCCGGGCGGCATCGCCGCCCTCGCCCTCACCTTCGCCGCCTGGCTCAGAGAGGCGCTCCAGACACACCGCGGCTACGTCGTCGGCACCGCCATCGGCGCCACAGCAGCCGCCGGCGCGACGGCCACCCTGCTGGTGATCACACCGTGGGAGGACCGTGCCGACCTCCAGCCGCCGTCCTCCGCACCGACACCGACCGCCACCGTTACCCAGCCCCTGCCCATCTACACCCAGCCCCCGACACCGCCACCCAGCAGCCCGCTCCCGAGCACCAGCCCGTCACCGTCCGCCTCCACGATCGAGCCCAGCCCCAGCGCGACCGCCTCGATCAGCGAGTCGCCCTCGATTTCCCAGGAGCCCACCGCTTCGGTGGTGACGGTCGGTCCGGCCACGGCCACGCCCGGCTCCCCACAGCCCACACCGGGCGGAGGCGGCACACCGCCGGATGAGCCCGGCACGGGCGAGCTTCCGTCCGCGGAGCAGCCCCCGGCCGGAGAGGAACCGCCGCCCTCGTCGGCGCCCAGCGCGCCGCCGTCAGAGACCCCCGCCGGATCAGGACTGTGCGCCAGCGTCACCGCCAGCCCGGTCCTGGACGCCGGGATCTGCCTCCCAGCCCCGGGAGGTGGATAGCCACCCATCCCCGAAGGAGGGATACGTGCCCGAGATAAAGAAGGTCGCCCTGAAGGGCGGCAAGACCCGGTATCGCACCGTGGTCGACATCGGCCACGAGCCGAAGAAGGACGCGGACGGTGAACCGGTCGTCGACGAGGCGACCGGCAAGCCTGTCATGCAGCGCAAGCAGCTCACCATCACCCGGGACACCAAGACCGAGGTGAAGAACGAGCTGGACCGCATCCGCGGGCAGCTCGCCGCCGGCACGTTCATCGCCCCGTCCAAGATGACCGTCGCCGAGTGGATCGACGCCTGGCTGACTATGAAGGCCCGCGAGGTGGAGGACACCACCCTCTACATGCTTCGCCACACCTTCATCCACGCACGCGAACACCTCGGCCACGTCCGGCTCCAGATGCTCACCGAGGACGACGTGCAGGCGTTCATCGACGACCTGGTGACCAGCGGGCGCCGGATCGGCCGGCCGGGCACGGGGCTTGCCGTGTCGACGGTGGAGAGCCTGCTGTCCCGGCTGCGGGAATGCCTTGGCCGCGCCGTCGCCCGCAAACTGATCTCGGTCAACCCGGCGACGTTCGTGAAGGTCTCCAAGCAGGCCAAGAAGAACGACAGGAAGAACCGCAGGCGCGAGCGGCCCTGGAACGTCCGCGAGGTGCAGACGTTCATCAAGGGCATCGAACCGGACCGCCTGTACGCGGTGCTCCTGCTGTCCCTGATGGGCCTGCGCCCGGCCGAGGTGTGCGGCCTCAGGTGGACCGACGTCGACCTCGCGCTCGGCACGCTCCAGACCGAGAAGACCCGGACCATGATGGGCTCGAAGGTGGTGGAGAAGGACACCAAGACCGTGGCGGGCGAGCGCGGGCTGCCCCTGCCGAGCAAGGCCGCCGACGCGCTGAAGAGACTGAAGGCGCGGCAGGCCGCGGAGAAGCTCGCGGCGGGCGAGGCGTACGCGGACTCCGGCTACGTCCTGGTGGACGAGCTGGGCGAGCCGTTGGACACGCGGCGGCTGCGCATGTACGCGTACCGGCTGATGGCCGAGCTGGGGATGCGACGGGTGCGGCTGTACGACGCCCGTCATAGCTGCATGACCTACCTGGCCGTCTCCGGAGTGCCCGACGTGGTGCTCGCCGCGTGGGCCGGGCACACGGACGCCTCGTTCACGAAGAAGAAGTACGTCCACCCCGACGTCGAGGACCTGCGCCCGGCTGCGACCGCCTGGGACGCCTTCCACAGCGCCGACGAGAGCGGCGTGTGACAAAAAGTGAGAGACGATCACTGGAAGATCTGCTCACATAGTGCCTGACCTGGCAGCTCCCGGAGACCCGCCGTATCAGCCATTGATACGCGCGAACGGCGCCGGACCCGGGTCTGAGAGAATTGAGCCCGTGATCTCCCGAATCGATCTGCGCGGCGACGCCCTTCCCGAGGGCCCCGCCCTGCGCGACCTGCTGCCCCGAGCCGACTTCGACGTATCGGCCGCCCTGGAGAAGGTGCGTCCGATCTGCGAGGCCGTGCATCATCGGGGCGACGCGGCGCTGATCGACTTCGCCGAGAAGTTCGACGGGGTCAAGCTGGACCAGGTGCGGGTGCCCGCCGCGGCGCTCACGCGCGCGTTGCAGGAGCTCGACCCGGCCGTGCGCGCGGCCCTGGAGGAGTCCATCCGCCGCGCCCGTCTCGTCCACCGCGCACAGCGCCGTACGGCGCACACCACGCAGGTCGTCCCGGGTGGCTCGGTCACCGAGAAGTGGGTGCCGGTCGAGCGGGTCGGGCTGTACGCGCCCGGCGGGCGGGCCGTCTACCCGTCCTCCGTGATCATGAACGTCGTCCCGGCCCAGGAGGCCGGCGTCGAGTCCCTCGCCCTCGCCTCCCCGGCACAGGCCGACTTCGGCGGCCTCCCGCACCCGACGATCCTCGCCGCGTGCGCGCTGCTCGGCGTCGACGAGGTGTACGCCGCGGGCGGCGCCACGGCCGTCGCGATGTTCGCGTACGGCACCGAGTCCTGCCCGCCCGCCCCCATGGTCACCGGCCCCGGCAACATCTGGGTCGCCGCCGCCAAGCGCTACTTCACCGGCAAGATCGGCATCGACGCCGAGGCCGGCCCGACGGAGATCGCGATCCTGGCCGACTCCACCGCCGACCCGGTGCACGTCGCCTCCGACCTGATCAGCCAGGCGGAGCACGACCCGCTGGCCGCCGCCGTCCTCGTCACCGACTCCGTGGAGCTGGCGGACGCGGTGGAGAAGGAGCTGGAGCCGCAGGTCGCGGCCACCAAGCACGTCGAGGACCGGATCGTCCCGGCGCTGAAGGGCAAGCAGTCCGCGATCGTCCTGGTCGACGGGGTGGAGGAAGGGCTCCGGGTCGTCGACGCGTACGGCGCCGAGCACCTGGAGATCCAGACGGCCGACGCGGCCGCCGTGGCCGACCGGGTGAAGAACGCGGGCGCGATCTTCATCGGCCCCTGGGCGCCGGTCTCGCTCGGCGACTACGCCGCGGGCTCCAACCACGTGCTGCCGACCGGCGGCTGCGCCTGCCACTCCTCCGGCCTGTCCGTCCAGTCCTTTCTCCGGGGCATCCACATCGTCGACTACACGAAGGACGCGCTGGCCGAGGTCGCGCATCACGTGGTCACGCTGGCGGAGGCGGAGGACCTGCCGGCACACGGTGCGGCGATCAAGGCGAGGTTCGGCTGGAAGGTACCCGAGAGCAAGTGAGCGACGTACGTATCGACGATCTCCCCGTACGGGACGAGCTGCGCGGCAAGTCCCCCTATGGCGCGCCCCAACTCGACGTCCCCGTACGGCTGAACACCAACGAGAACCCCTACCCGCTGCCCGAGCCCCTGGTCGAGCGGATCACCGAGCGCGTCCGTGAGGCGGCCCGCAACCTCAACCGCTACCCGGACCGGGACGCGGTCGAGCTGCGCACCCGGCTCGCCGAGTACCTGACGGACACGTCCGGTTACGAGGTGGGCCTGGCGAACGTCTGGGCGGCCAACGGCTCCAACGAGGTCATCCAGCAGCTGCTGCAGACCTTCGGCGGACCGGGCCGTACGGCGATCGGCTTCGAGCCGTCGTACTCGATGCACGGGCTCATCTCGCGCGGCACCGGCACCGGCTGGATCTCCGGCCCCCGGGGCGAGGACTTCACGATCGACCTCGCCGCCGCCGAGAAGGCGGTCGCCGAGCACCGGCCGGACGTCGTCTTCATCACCACGCCCAACAACCCCACCGGCACCGCGGTGCCGCCCGAGACGGTCCTCGCGCTGTACGAGGCCGCGCAGGCGGCGAAGCCGTCGATGGTCGTGGTCGACGAGGCGTACATCGAGTTCAGCCACGGCGACTCGCTGCTGCCGCTGCTCGAAGGACGGCCGAATCTCGTCGTCTCCCGGACGATGTCGAAGGCCTTCGGCGCGGCCGGCCTGCGCCTCGGCTATCTCGCCGCGCACCCGGCGGTGGTGGACGCCGTCCAGCTCGTACGGCTGCCCTACCACCTCTCGGCCGTCACCCAGGCGACCGCCCTGGCCGCCCTGGAACACACCGACACGCTGCTCAAGTACGTCGAGCAGCTCAAGGCGGAGCGGGACCGGCTGGTCACCGAGCTGCTGGCGATCGGCTACGAGGTCACCGCGTCGGACGCCAACTTCGTGCAGTTCGGACGGTTCGACGACGCGCACGCCTTCTGGCAGCAGATCCTCGACCGGGGCGTCCTGGTCCGGGACAACGGCGTGCCCGGTTGGCTGCGGGTCACTGCCGGAACCCCCGAAGAGAACGACGCGTTCCTCGACGCGGTACGTGAACTGAAGAAGGAGCAGAGCGCATGACTCGCGAAGGCCGCGTCGGAAGAGTCGAACGAGTGACCAAGGAGACCTCGGTCCTCGTCGAGGTCAACCTCGACGGCACCGGTCAGGTCGATGTGTCGACCGGCGTCGGCTTCTACGACCACATGCTCGACCAGCTCGGCCGGCACGGTCTGTTCGACCTGACCGTGAAGACCGAGGGCGATCTGCACATCGACTCGCACCACACCATCGAGGACACCGCCCTCGCGCTGGGCGCCGCCTTCAGGCAGGCCCTCGGCGACAAGGTGGGGATCTACCGCTTCGGCAACTGCACGGTCCCGCTGGACGAGTCCCTCGCCCAGGTCACCGTCGACCTCTCCGGCCGCCCCTACCTCGTGCACACCGAGCCCGAGAACATGGCGCCGATGATCGGCGAGTACGACACCACGATGACCCGGCACATCCTGGAGTCCTTCGTCGCCCAGGCCCAGATCGCGCTGCACGTGCACGTGCCGTACGGGCGCAACGCCCACCACATCGTGGAATGCCAGTTCAAGGCGCTGGCCCGGGCCCTGCGCTACGCCTGTGAGCGCGACCCGCGCGCGGCCGGCATCCTTCCCTCCACGAAGGGTGCGCTGTAAAAGCCATGAACGGTCTGTCGACCCTTCTGATCGTCGTCGGCCTCTTCCTGGTCGGCGGGATCTACTCCTTCGTCAAGCAGCAGATGCCGAAGGGCCTCATCGTGCTGCTCTCGATAGCCGCCGCGATGTGTCTCGTCGCGGGCGTCCTGAGGCTGGAGGTGTGGAATTGACCGGCGCGAAGAAGGTCGTGGTCTTCGACTACGGCTTCGGCAATGTGAGGTCGGCCGAACGGGCTCTCGCGCGCGCGGGAGCCGACGTCGAGATCACCCGTGACTTCGACAAGGCCATGAACGCCGACGGCCTGCTGGTGCCGGGCGTCGGTGCCTTCGCGGCATGCATGCAGGGGCTGAAGGAGGCGCGCGGCGACTGGGTCGTCGAGCGGCGGCTGGCTGGCGGGCGTCCGGTGATGGGCATCTGCGTCGGCATGCAGATCCTGTTCGCGCGCGGCATCGAGCACGGCGTCGAGACCGAGGGCCTCGGCGAGTGGCCGGGCTCGGTCGAGCCGCTGCAGGCCGACATCGTGCCCCACATGGGCTGGAACACCGTGGACGCGCCGCCCGCCTCCGAGCTGTTCGCCGGACTGGACGCGGACGCGCGCTTCTACTTCGTGCACTCCTACGCCGTCCACGACTGGACCCTTCAGACCGCGAACCCGCTGATGACGGCCCCGCTGGTCACCTGGTCGACGCACGGCAAGCCCTTCGTGGCCGCCGTGGAGAACGGCGCTCTGTGGGCCACGCAGTTCCACCCCGAGAAGTCCGGCGACGCCGGAGCGCAGCTACTCACCAACTGGATCGGAACCCTGTAGAGACATGGCCAAGCTCGAACTCCTCCCCGCCGTCGACGTCCGCGACGGCCAGGCCGTCCGCCTCGTGCACGGCGAGTCCGGCACCGAGACCTCCTACGGCTCCCCGCTGGAGGCCGCCCTCGCCTGGCAGCGCGCGGGCGCCGAGTGGCTGCACCTGGTCGACCTGGACGCCGCGTTCGGCACCGGCGACAACCGCGAGCTGATCGCCGAGGTCGCGAAGGCGATGGACATCAAGGTGGAGCTGTCCGGCGGTATCCGCGACGACGCGTCGCTGGCCGCCGCGCTGGCGACGGGCTGCACGCGCGTGAACCTCGGCACGGCCGCCTTGGAGACCCCCGAGTGGGTCGCCAAGGTCATCGCCGAGCACGGCGACAAGATCGCGGTGGGCCTGGACGTACGGGGCACCACGCTCCGTGGCCGCGGCTGGACCCGCGACGGCGGCGACCTCTACGAGACGCTGGAGCGCCTCAACAGCGAGGGCTGCGCGCGGTACGTCGTCACGGACATCGCCAAGGACGGCACGCTGCAGGGCCCGAACCTGGAGCTGCTGAAGAACGTGTGCGCGGCGACGGACCGCCCGGTGGTGGCGTCGGGCGGGGTCTCCTCCCTGGACGACCTCCGCGCGATCGCCGAGCTGGTCCCGCTCGGTGTCGAGGGCTCCATCGTCGGGAAGGCCCTGTACGCGAAGGCGTTCACTCTGGAAGAGGCCCTGGAGGCTGTGTCGTCATGACGTCCGATGCCGTACGGCGCGTGCAGAGCGGAAGTCCCTGGGAAGAGTCCTTCGGTTTCGCACGTGCCGTCGCGGCGGGCGATCGTGTCCTGGTGGGGGGCACCACGTCCTTCAAAGGGCGTGTGCTGTACGGGGAGGGCGACCCGTACGAACAGGCCAAGGTGGCCTTCGCGAGCGCGCTGGAGGCGATCGCCGAGTTCGGGCTCGGCGTGGAGTCGGTGATACGGACGCGGATGTACCTGAGTCATCAGCGGGACATCGACGAAGTGGGCCGCGCCCACAAGGATCTCTTCGACGCGGTGCGGCCGGTCTCGACACTGCTGGTGGTGGAGGGCTTCGTCGACCCGCGCATCCTGGTCGAAGTGGAAATAGAAGCCTTCAGAGGCTAGAGGCAAGCAGGCTAGAGGCAAGCGTAAGGAGCCGTGGATTCATGACCCTGGCGGTCCGAGTCATCCCCTGCCTGGACGTGGACAACGGCCGGGTCGTCAAGGGCGTCAACTTCCAGAACCTGCGCGACGCGGGCGACCCCGTCGAGATGGCCAAGGTGTACGACGCCGAGGGCGCCGACGAGCTGACGTTCCTGGACATCACGGCCTCGTCGGGCAACCGCGAGACGACGTACGACGTGGTGCGCCGCACCGCCGAGCAGGTGTTCATCCCGCTGACGGTCGGCGGCGGCGTCCGTACGGCCGAGGACGTGGACAAGCTGCTGCGCGCGGGCGCGGACAAGGTGGGCGTCAACACGGCCGCCATCGCGCGCCCCGACCTGATCCGTGAGATCGCCGAGCGGTTCGGACGGCAGGTGCTGGTGCTGTCGGTGGACGCGCGCCGCACGCCCGAGGGCACCTTCGAGGTCACCACCCACGGCGGTCGCAAGGGCACCGGCATCGACGCCGTCGAGTGGGCGCACCGGGCCGCCGAGCTGGGGGCCGGCGAGATCCTGCTCAACTCGATGGACGCGGACGGCACGAAGGACGGTTACGACCTGGAGATGATCCGGGCCGTGCGGGAGCACGTGACGGTCCCGGTGATCGCTTCCGGCGGCGCCGGCAAGCTGGCCGACTTCCCGCCGGCCATCGAAGCGGGGGCGGACGCGGTGCTCGCCGCGTCGGTGTTCCACTTCGGGGATCTGCGGATCGGTGAGGTGAAGGACGCGTTGCGGGGGGCGGGGCAGCCCGTGCGCTGAGGGTTCGGGTTGAGCCCCGGTCGCCTTTGGGCGGCTGGGGCTTTTTCGTGGGCCGATGCGAAGGAGAAGTTGCGCAAAATTTGTTGTGCAATTTTTCCTTCGTATCTACGGTGGGGGCATGACAGGCAAGGAAAGAGACCGCCGGATCACGGATCTGGGCACCCTCAAGGCGCTCGCCCATCCGCTGCGGATGAACCTTCTCCGAGGACTGACCATCGCCCGGGTCGCCACCGCCTCACAGCTCGCCGAGCAGGTCGACGAGGCCGTCTCACTGGTCAGTTACCACCTGCGCAAGCTCGCCGAGTCCGGGCTCATCGAGGAGGCCGAGCCGCGCAGCGCGGACGGGCGGGAGCGCTGGTGGCAGCCGGCGTCCGACGGGGTGAGCATCCGGGACGAGGACTTCCGGGACGCCCCGGAGCAGGCTGCCGCGTACACGGCCGCCAGTCGGCTCTTCTTCGAGCAGCGGGCCGACATGTACCGCCGCTTCCTCGACGAGCGAAGCCACTGGGGCGAGGAGTGGAATTCCGCCGCGGACGCCACCGAGAGCAGCCTGCGGCTGACGGCGGACGAACTGGCCGAGCTGAACCGGGAGATCATCGCGCTCCTGCGCAGGTACGACGAGCACGGCCGGGCCGCCGAAGCCGCCGGCGACTCCGAGGGCCGCGAGAACGTCGCGGTGCACACGTACACCTTCCCGTTCCGCGTCTGAGGGGACCCGCTCCTGTGACCGCCACGCTCAAGGCCCCGGCCGACGTCGTCGAAAGACCCGCGCACCGCGACGGCAACGTCCTGCGCTGGCTCACCGCCTACACCGCCTCGATGACGGGCGACAGCGTCTACTACATCGCCCTGTCCTGGGCGGCCGTCCGGACCGGTTCGCCCTCGCAGGCCGGAGTGGTCATGGCGGTGAGCGCGCTGCCCCGGGCCCTGCTGATGCTGGGCGGGGGAGTGATCGCCGACCGGTGGGGACCTCGCAGGGTCGTCATAGGCAGTGACGCGGTGCGCTGCGCGGCCGTGCTCGCGGTCGCGGCGCTCCTGTTCCTCACCACTCCCGGACTGTGGCCGCTGGCCCTGCTGGCCCTCGTCTTCGGCACCGTCGACGCCGTGTTCATGCCGGCCGTGGGGGCCCTTCCCGCGCGCGTGACGAGTCGTGGGCAGCTCGCGCGCGTGCAGGGAATGAGGGGGCTCGCCATCCGCTTCGCCCACGTCGTCGGCGGCCCGCTCGGTGGCCTCGGGGTGGCGGTCGGGGGAGCGGCGGCCGCGTTCGGCCTCGCCGGGCTGCTCATCGCGTTATCGGTGCCGCTGCTGATTTCCGTACGGATACGGGAGTTGCCCGCCGACGACAAGAAGGCAGCACACAGCGGCACCGCCTGGCGCGATCTGACAGCCGGTCTCGGCTACATCCGCCGACACCGGGTGCTCGCCCCGCTGATGGTGGCCATCGCCCTCGGAGACCTCGGCTTCGTCGGTCCGCTCAACGTCGGCCTGGCCCTGCTCGCCGACGAGAGTGGCTGGGGCGCTTCCGGGATGGGCTGGGTGCTCGGCGGGTTCGGCGTCGGCGCGGGCGCCGCGTCCCTGCTGCTGACCGTGCGCGGCCACCTGCCGCACGCCGGGCGGGTGGCGGCGTACACCATCCTCGGCGGGTCGGTCGCGATCGGCGCCCTGGCGTTCGCCCCGAACGTCGTCACGGCCATCGGCGTGGCCCTGGTCATCGGGCTGCTGGCCGGACTCAGTGGGGCCATGTGCGGTGCCCTGCTCCAGACCCACGCCGACCCCGCCTACCTGGGCCGCGTCACCGCCGTCTCCTCCCTGGTCAGCCTCGGCTTCGCACCGCTGAGCATGCCGCTGTGCGCCGCCGCCATCGGCGCCTGGGGCACCGGACCGGTCTTCGTGGTCAGCGCGGCGGTGTGCGGGCTCGGCGGCGTCGTCGTCCTGTGCGTGCGCGACCTGCGGTGCGCGGAACTGCCGAAGTGACCCCAGTGACCCCTCAGATCCCCAACTGCTTCGTCTCGTGCAGCTTGGCGATCGCGTCCTCGTCGCCGTCCAGCTCCACCTTGGCGGCGCTCTGCCGGCCGTAGGAGAACAGCAGCAGCTCCGACGGCTCGCCCGTCACCGTGACGACCGGCGTGCCCTTGTGGGCGACCGCCGTCTGGCCGTCGGGGCGGCGCAGGACCAGGCCGGTGGGGGCGCTGCGGCCCATCAGGCGGGCGGAGCGCTCCAGGCGGGACCACAGGGCGTCCTGGAACACCGGGTCGAGCTCGCGCCGCGTCCAGTCCGACTGGGCGCGGCGGACGTCCTCGGTGTGGACGTAGAACTCGATCGTGTTCGACGCCTCGTCGATCTGCTTGAGCTGGAAGGGCGAGAAGCGCGGCGGGCCGGTGCGGATGAGCTGGATCAGCTCCTCGTACGGCTTCGCCGCGAACTCCTCCATCGCCTTGTCCAGGCGCGGCGCGAGCTGCTTGATCAGAATGCCGGCGGCAGCGTCGGGGCGGCGCTCGCGCACCACCACGTGCGCGGCGAGATCACGGGTCGTCCAGCCCTCGCAGAGGGTGGGGGCCTCGGGGCCCTCGGCCTCCAGGAGGTCGGCCAGGAGAAGTCGTTCACGCTTGGCGAAGGTCGACATGCAGTCAGCCTACGACTGCCCGTCAGGTCCGCCCAGTGGACACCTGACGGTCACTGTCAGTGGCAGGCGGCACAATGGCATCCATGACCACCAGCACGCCCCGTCAGCCCAGCCCGCTGGACCCCGACATCGCCGCGCGCCTCAAGCGCAGCGCGGACGGGCTCCTGCCCGCCATCGCCCAGCAGTACGACACCGGAGAGGTGCTGATGCTCGGCTGGATGGACGACGAGGCGCTGCACCGCACGCTCACCACCGGCCGCTGCACCTACTGGTCGCGCAGCCGCCAGGAGTACTGGGTCAAGGGCGACACCTCCGGCCACTTCCAGAGGGTCAGGTCCGTGGCCCTGGACTGCGACGCCGACACCGTCCTCGTCAAGGTCGACCAGGTGGGCGCCGCCTGCCACACGGGCGCGCGTACCTGCTTCGACGAGGATGTCCTGCTCAAGGAGGCCGAGGGCGCCGATTCCGGCGTACCGGCCACGGATCAGTAAGGTCAGCCGCCATGGACCTCGAGACGTTCCGCAAGCTGGCCACCGACCGCCGTGTCATCCCGGTCACCCGCAAGCTCCTCGCCGACGGCGACACCCCGGTCGCCCTCTACCGCAAGCTCGCCGCCGAGCGCCCCGGCACATTCCTGCTGGAGTCCGCGGAGAACGGCCGCGCCGCGTTTCAATGGTCTCGCTACTCGTTCGTGGGCGTCCGCTCCGCCGGGACGCTCACCGAGCGCGACGGACAGGCCCACTGGCTCGGCGTCCCGCCCGTCGGCGTCCCCGTCGAGGGCGACCCGCTCGCCGCCCTGCGCGCCACCATCGAGGCCCTGCACACCCCGCGCGACCTCGCCCACGACCTGGGCCTGCCGCCCTTCACCGGCGGCATGGTCGGCTACCTCGGCTACGACATCGTGCGCCGCCTGGAGAAGATCGGCCCCGGCGAGCGGGACGATCTGAAGCTGCCCGAGCTGACCATGCTGCTCACCAGTGACCTCGCCGTCATGGACCACTGGGAGGGCTCCGTCCTGCTGATCGCCAACGCGATCAACCACAACGACCTCGACACCGGCGTCGACGAGGCCTACGCGGACGCGGTCGCCCGCCTGGACGCCATGGAGGCCGACCTCTCGCGCCCGGTCGCCCAGCCGCCCGCCGTCCTGCCGCCCTCCGAGCTTCCCGAGTACACCGCCCTGTGGGGCGGCGAGGACTTCCAGGAGGCCGTCGAGGACATCAAGGAGCGCATCCGGGCCGGGGAGGCCTTCCAGGTGGTCCCCTCCCAGCGCTTCGAGACGCCGTGCACGGCGAGCGCGCTGGACGTGTACCGGGTCCTCAGGGCGACCAACCCCTCGCCGTACATGTACCTGTTCCGCTTCGACGGCTTCGACGTCGTCGGCTCCTCGCCGGAAGCGCTGGTGAAGGTCGAGGACGGGCGGGCCATGGTCCACCCCATCGCCGGCACCCGGTGGCGTGGGGCCACCCCGCAGGAGGACCAGGCCCTCGCCGACGAACTGCTCGCCGACCCCAAGGAGCGCGCCGAGCACCTGATGCTGGTCGACCTGGGCCGCAACGACCTGGGGCGGGTCTGTGAGCCCGGTTCGGTCGAGGTCGTCGACTTCATGTCCATCGAGCGGTACTCGCACGTGATGCACATCGTCTCGACGGTGACCGGACGCGTGGCACCCGGCCGCAGCGCCTTCGACGTCCTGACGGCCTGCTTCCCGGCCGGCACCCTCTCCGGCGCCCCAAAGCCCCGCGCGATGCAGATCATCGACGAACTCGAGCCGTCCCGGCGCGGGCTGTACGGCGGCTGCGTCGGCTACCTCGACTTCGCGGGCGACTCCGACACCGCCATCGCCATCCGCACGGCCCTGCTGCGGGACGGCACGGCCTACGTCCAGGCCGGCGCGGGCATCGTCGCCGACTCGGACCCGGTCGCCGAGGACACCGAGTGCCGCAACAAGGCGGCGGCGGTACTGCGAGCCGTACACACGGCGAACCGGCTCGGTTGACCTCGGGTGAACCCGGCCGGCCGCCCCACCCGAACCCCGGGTGACTGATCGTTCGGGGTTCGGGCGATAGTGGAGTACGTGACTGCTGTACCTCACCCCCGTTCCGAAGCCTCCGGTTCCGCCCGGGCCGGCCGTATGAGTCTCGCCCTCGCCCTGCTGTGCGGGGCGCTCGGCGCGGCCGTGGCGCTGCTCGCCACCCGGCAGCGCTGGTCGGAGGGCACCGTGACGGTGGCGGGCGGCCCGTTCTCCCTGACCGCCAACGGCAGTGACGTCACCGGCGTCCCGGCAGCCCTGGCGATAGTGGGGCTGGCCGCGCTCGTCGCCGTCTTCGCCGTCCGCCGGGCCGGCCGCCTCATGGTCGCCGCCCTGCTCGCGCTCTCCGGCGCCGGCACCGTCGCCGCCGCCCTGCTCGGCGCCTCCGACAGCGCCGCGCTCGACGAGCAGGCCGCCAAGGCCTCCGGCGACACCGCGGCCACCGTCGACGCCGTCACCCACACCGCCTGGCCGTACGTCGCGGCCGTCGCCGGCGTCCTGATCCTGTTCGCCGGACTGCTGGCCCTGCGCTACGGCCGCCTGTGGCCCGGCATGTCCGGCCGCTACGAGCGCGGCGGCGCGCCCCGGCCGCGGCGGCGGGCCCAGCCGACCGATCCCGAACGGCCCGAGGAGCTGTGGAAGGCGCTGGACCGGGGTGAGGATCCCACCGGCGCGTAGCGCTCCGCTGGGAGGGCCGGTTTTGAGCTGCGGGCCGGTGGGGGTTGCTCGCGCAGTTCCCCGCGCCTCTGAAGGGGCGCTGCCAGGTCCCGGCGTCGACTCGTGAGGGCTACCCCCGATCACCCCGCCCGCACGCGTGCGGGACAATGGCTGCGAGCGTCCGGCTCGACACGTACTTCAGCAACGAGGAGCAAGCAATGGCGGGCAGCAGCCACGGTCACACCCCGGCCGCCTGGACCGGTGTCACGATCGCCTTCATCGGTTTCTGCGTCTCGGGCGCCTTCATGGTGATGGCCCAGCCCGTGGGCTTCTGGGCCGGCCTGGGCCTCACGGTCCTCGGTGGCATCGTCGGCTGGATCATGAGCGCGATGGGCATGGGCCAGCCGAAGGACGCCCACAAGGCGCTGCTCACCACGCAGCAGCGCGAGGCCGCGAGCGCCGAGAGCTGATCCACGCACGACTTCGCCGAGGGGCGACCCGGCACCGATGGAGTGCCAGGGGGCGCCCCTCACGCGTATGCGGGGCACAATGCATGACGTGAATGTCGACAGCCAGAGGGTGACAACCGAGCCCCGTGCGGGGGCCATGCCGGTGCGACTGGCTGCCCCGGCGGGCGCCCTCGCGGCCGTCGTCGGAGCCTTCGCCTACGTGGGCACCGTGGACCCCAACGAACCCGGCCACTACCCCGCCTGCCCGCTTCTCCAGTACACCGGCATCTACTGCCCCGGCTGCGGCGGACTGCGCAGTGCGCACGCCGTCGTCCACGGGGACTTCCTGGCCGCGCTCCAGGACAACGCGCTCGCCGTCGTCGGCTATGTGCTCTTCGCCGTGGTGTGGACCGTCTGGGTGGTCCGCGTGGTGCGCGGGCGCCGCCCGCTGAGGATGATCGAGCTCGGGCCGGCGCACCAGTGGGCCGTCGGCGCGCTGCTGCTGGTCTTCACTGTTGTCCGGAACCTGCCGTTCGGTGGCTGGCTCCACCCTTGATCAACTCATGAACGTCCAGGTAGTGGGACCGGCGTCAACCGGATGCGAGGCCTGCGTCCAGCTACGGATACCATCGCAGTGACCACCGGTTTTGAACCGTTCACAGTCCACCGTCTGGAAGGGGGCCGCTCGCGTGAGTGTGCTCGACGAGATCATCGACGGAGTCCGTGCCGACCTCGCGGAGCGGCAGGCGCGCGTCAGCCTCGACGAGCTCAAGGAGCGCGCGGCCAAGGCGCCCGCCGCCAAGGACGGGGTCGCCGCGCTCAAGGGCGACGGCGTCAAGGTCATCTGCGAGGTCAAGCGCTCCAGCCCCTCCAAGGGCGCGCTGGCCGCGATCGCCGACCCTGCCGGACTCGCCGCCGACTACGAGGCGGGCGGGGCGGCCGTCATCTCCGTGCTGACGGAGCAGCGGCGCTTCGGCGGCTCGCTGGCCGACCTGGAGGCGGTCCGCGCGCGCGTGGACATCCCGGTCCTGCGCAAGGACTTCATCGTCACCTCGTACCAGCTCTGGGAGGCCCGCGCGTACGGCGCCGACCTGGCCCTGCTGATCGTGGCGGCGCTGGAGCAGCCGGCCCTGGAGTCCCTCATCGAGCGCGCCGTGTCCATCGGCCTCACTCCCCTGGTCGAGGTGCACGACGAGGACGAGGTCGAGCGCGCGGTCGACGCCGGCGCCAAGGTGATCGGCGTCAACGCCCGCAACCTCAAGACCCTCGAGGTCGACCGCGGCACCTTCGAGCGCGTCGCGCCGGAGATCCCGGACACCCTCGTCAAGGTCGCCGAGTCCGGCGTCCGCGGCCCCCACGACCTCATCGCCTACGCCAACGCGGGCGCCGACGCGGTCCTGGTCGGCGAGTCCCTCGTCACCGGCAAGGACCCCAAGTCCGCGGTCTCCGACCTGGTGGCAGCGGGCGAGCACCCCGCATTGCGGCACGGCCGAGGCTGATCACCCGCTAGGCTGACCGACGATGACTCTCACCGTGACGACCGTGGACCGGCACGCCCGCCTGGCGCGAGGCTGCCGCCCCCGAGGCTGCCGAGCCCCGGCACGCCGCGTGCACGGCCGCAGAGTCAGGTACGTCATCGGCGACGAACCAGGACAGGTAAACGGCCGTCGATGGCAGCGCCCCTTCAGGGGCGCGGGGAACTGCGCGACCAGCCACAACGGGCCCGCAGTCAACTGACAACCCCCCGCCCCACGGCGATTAGTGCACTCAACACAAACTCACCGTGAGGTACACGCATGCCCAGCGACTTCTTCATCCCCGACCCCCAGGGTCAACTCCCCAGCCCCGAAGGCTACTTCGGGGCGTTCGGCGGCAAGTTCATCCCGGAGGCCCTCGTCGCCGCCGTGGACGAGGTGGCCGTCGAGTACGACAAGGCCAAGCACGACCCCGAGTTCGCCCGAGAACTGGACGACCTCCTGGTCAACTACACCGGCCGCCCCAGCTCCCTCACCGAGGTGCCCCGCTTCGCCGAACACGCCGGCGGCGCCCGCGTCTTCCTCAAGCGCGAGGACCTCAACCACACCGGCTCCCACAAGATCAACAACGTGCTCGGCCAGGCCCTGCTCACCAAGCGCATGGGCAAGACCCGCGTCATCGCCGAGACCGGCGCCGGCCAGCACGGTGTCGCGACCGCGACGGCCTGCGCGCTGTTCGGCCTCGAGTGCACCATCTACATGGGCGAGATCGACACCCAGCGCCAGGCCCTGAACGTGGCCCGCATGCGCATGCTCGGAGCCGAGGTCATCGCCGTGAAGTCGGGCAGCCGCACCCTCAAGGACGCCATCAACGAGGCGTTCCGCGACTGGGTCGCGAACGTCGACCACACCCACTACCTCTTCGGTACGGTCGCCGGCCCGCACCCCTTCCCCGCCATGGTCCGCGACTTCCACCGCGTGATCGGCGTCGAGGCGCGCCGCCAGATCCTGGAGCGCGCCGGGCGCCTCCCCGACGCCGCCATCGCCTGCGTCGGCGGCGGCTCCAACGCCATCGGCCTCTTCCACGCCTTCATCCCCGACACGGACGTACGCCTCATCGGCTGCGAGCCCGCCGGGCACGGCGTCGAGACCGGCGAGCACGCGGCCACCCTGACCGCCGGCGAGCCCGGCATCCTGCACGGCTCCCGGTCCTACGTCCTCCAGGACGACGAGGGCCAGATCACCGAGCCGTACTCGATCTCGGCCGGTCTGGACTACCCCGGCATCGGCCCCGAGCACTCCTACCTCAAGGACTCCGGCCGCGGCGAGTACCGCGCGGTCACCGACGACGCGGCCATGCAGGCGCTGCGGCTGCTGTCGCGCACCGAGGGCATCATCCCGGCGATCGAGAGCGCCCACGCGCTCGCGGGCGCGCTGGAGGTCGGCCGGGAGCTGGGCAAGAACGGGCTGATCGTCGTCAACCTGTCCGGCCGCGGTGACAAGGACATGGACACGGCCGCCCGGTACTTCGGCCTGTACGACACCGACGCAGATGCCGAGGTCGCCGCCGATGCCAACGGCGGTGCCGCCGAGATCCAGGGGGACGCCAAGTGAGCGGGAACATCCAACTGCTGTCCGACGCCCTCGCCGCCGCCAAGGCCGAGGACCGCTCCGCCCTCATCGCCTACCTCCCGGCCGGGTTCCCGACCGTGGCAGGCGGCATCGAGGCGATCAAGGCCGTGCTCGACGGCGGTGCGGACGTCGTGGAGGTCGGTCTGCCGCACAGCGACCCCGTCCTCGACGGCCCCGTCATCCAGACCGCCGACGACATCGCCCTGCGCGGCGGCGTCAGGATCGCGGACGTCATGCGCACGGTCCGGGAGGCCCACGCGGCCACCGGGAAGCCGATCCTCGTCATGACGTACTGGAACCCCATCGACCGCTACGGCGTCGAGCGCTTCACCGCCGAGCTGGCCGAAGCGGGCGGCGCGGGCTGCATCCTGCCCGACCTGCCCGTCCAGGAGTCGGCGCTGTGGAGGGAGCACGCCGAGAAGCACGGGCTCGCCACGGTCTACGTGGTCGCGCCCAGCAGCAAGGACGAGCGGCTCGCGCAGATCACCGTGGCGGGCAGCGGCTTCGTCTACGCCGCCTCGCTGATGGGCGTCACCGGCACCCGCGAGTCCGTGGGCGCACAGGCCCAGGACCTGGTGGAGCGCACCCGGGCCACCGGCACCGAACTGCCCGTCTGCGTCGGGCTCGGCGTCTCCAACGCCGAGCAGGCCGCCGAGGTCGCCGGCTTCGCCGACGGCGTGATCGTCGGCTCGGCCTTCGTCAAGCGGATGCTGGACGCGCCGGACGACGCGGCCGGTGTCGAGGCCGTGCGCGCGCTCGCCGGTGAGCTGGCGAAGGGCGTGCGCGGGCAGGCGTAACGCGGAGGCGTAACACATCCGTACATATCGGATGTTTTCTACTGGTCACTCGAACGGGTGGACCTGAGGCCGGGGAGGCGCGCTGCGCCTCCCCGGTTCGTTCTGCGGGTGTGAGCGAAAAGAATCGTGAGGGAAAGCGGACCGCCCGGGAGCGGCTGGCGGTCGAGCGGGAGAAGCAGAAGGCCGCCGACAAGCGGCGCCGCGCGCTGATCGTGGGCGCGAGCGTCGCCTGCGTCCTCGGACTGGCGGCGGTGGTCGGAGTCGTCGCGGCGAACGCGGGCAAGGACGACAGCGGTGACGCGGGGCCGGTCGTCGGGCCCTCGGGGGCGCAGGGCAAGGACGGTCTCGCGATCCCGGTGGGGAAGGGGAGCGCCAAGTCGACTCTCACAGTCTGGGAGGACTTCCGCTGCCCGGCCTGCAAGTCCTTCGAGGACGCCTACCGCTCGACGATCCATGACCTGACCGACAGCGGCAAGCTCAAGGTCGAGTACCACCTGGCGACGATCATCGACGGCAACATGGGCGGCACCGGCTCGCGCAACGCCGCCAACGCCGCGGCCTGCGCCCAGGACGCCGGGAAGTTCACGCAGTACCACGACGTGCTGTACCGGAACCAGCCGCAGGAGATCGACGACGCCTTCGCCAAGAACAGCAGGCTGTTCGAGCTCGCGGGCAAGGTCAAGGGCCTGGACACCCCCGCCTTCCGCAAGTGCGTCGAGGACGGCACGCACAACGGTTGGGTCAACAAGTCCAACGAGGCGTTCCAGAAGGGCGGCTTCAGCGGTACGCCGACGGTGCTGCTGAACGGCAAGAACATCTACCAGGACCAGACGATGACCCCGGCGAAGCTGAAGCAGATGGTGGAGGAGGCGGCCAAGGGGTGAGCCCCGCCGGGCGGCCGCCTGTTATGGACCCGTAGCCGGGGTGCCTGACATCGGTGCCGCCCGGCAAGGTAGCGTCGACCTTGCCATGGAACTTGCCTACATCCCCAGCCCGTCGCGCGGAGTGATCAATCTCGGTCCCATTCCGCTGCGCGGCTACGCCTTCTGCATCATCATCGGCGTCTTCGTAGCCGTCTGGCTCGGCAACAAGCGCTGGGTCGCCCGGGGCGGGCGGTCCGGCACGGTCGCCGACATCGCGGTCTGGGCGGTGCCGTTCGGACTGGTCGGCGGACGCCTCTATCACGTGATCACGGACTACCAGCTGTACTTCAGCGAGGGCCGTGACTGGGTGGACGCCTTCAAGATCTGGGAGGGCGGCCTCGGCATCTGGGGCGCGATCGCCTTCGGCGCGCTGGGCGCGTGGATCGGCTGTCGCCGCCGTGGCATCCCGCTGCCCGCGTACGCCGACGCCGTCGCCCCCGGAATCGCCCTCGCGCAGGCGATCGGCCGCTGGGGCAACTGGTTCAACCAGGAGCTGTACGGGCGGGCGACCGATCTGCCGTGGGCCCTGAAGATCACGTCCTCGGCGGACGGGCGCGTGCCGGGCACGTACCACCCGACGTTCCTCTACGAGTCGCTGTGGTGCATCGGCGTCGCGGTGCTGGTGATCTGGGCCGACCGCCGCTTCAAGATGGGGCATGGCCGGGCGTTCGCGCTGTACGTCGCCGCGTACTGCGCGGGCCGGTTCTGGGTCGAGTACATGCGCGTCGACGACGCCCACCACATCCTCGGGCTGCGGCTGAACAACTGGACCGCGCTGATCGTGTTCCTGCTCGCGGTGGTCTACATCGTGGTGTCGGCGAGGAAGCGGCCCGGCCGGGAAGCCGTGGTCGAGCCCGGTACCGGGGACTCCGACGGCGACAAGGCCGCCGACGACAAGGCCGATGACGCCTCCGGCGATGAGGCTGAGGACGCCGCTGCCGACGCCGAGGCGAAGGACGAGGCCGGATCGGCGACGAAGAAGACCTGAGGTCTGGTCTTACGACGACGAGGGGCGCCCGGAGCTTTCCGGGCGCCCCTCGTCGTATGCGGGGGCAGGACATGCTCAGCGTCGGCGGGCCAGTGCCAGGGTCCGCTGGGCCGCCGTCACCACCGCCGCGTCGATGAACGTGCCGTCCCGCAACGCCTGGGCGCCCTGCTCCGTCGTGGCCGCCTTGACGATGGTCTCCGCGTGTTCCAGTTCCTCCTCCGTGGGCAGGTAGGCCCGTTCGATCACCGGGAGCTGGCGGGGGTGGATGGCCGCCCGGCCCAGGAAGCCCAGGGTGCGGCCGTGGGCGCAGGACGCCGCCAGGCCCTCCAGGTCGCGGATGTCGGGGTGGACCGACTGCGCCGGCGGGGGCAGGCCCGCCGCCCGTGCGGCCACGACGACGCGGGAGCGGCACCAGTCGAGGCCCGCGTCGTCCCGTACGCCCAGGTCGGCCCGCAGGTCGGCGGTGCCCAGGGAGATGCCGTGGAGGGTGGGGTGGGCGGAGGCGATCGCGTGGGCGCGTTCGATGCCGAGGGCCGATTCCAGGAGGGCGTGCAGCGGGATCGTGCCCGGGGCGCAGGGCGGGGTCGTCTGGGCGAGGTGGATGATCTGCTCGGCCGAGGTCACCTTCGGCAGGCGCAGGCCGGACAGACCGGGGAGGGCGGCCAGGGCCGCGAGGTCCTTCGCCGCCGCCGGGGTGGCCAGGGCGTTCACACGGACGTGGACGGGAACGGGGTGCTCGGGTTCGCGGAGCAGGTCGGCCGTGGCCGCCCGGGCGTAGTCCTTGCGGTCCGGTGCCACGGCGTCCTCCAGGTCGACGACGACGATGTCGGCGCCGGACGTCAGGGCCTTGGCCACCACATGGGGGCGGTCGCCGGGGGCGTACAGCCAGGTCAGGGGAAAGCGCGTCACAGGCTTCCCTCCTCGCGCAGGGCCGTCAGCTCCTCATGGGTCAGGCCCAGGCCGGTGAGGATCTCCTGGGTGTCCGCGCCGTGCGGGCGGCCCGCCCAGCGGATCGCGCCGGGGGTGGCGGAGAGGCGGAAGAGGACGTTCTGCATGCGCAGCGGGCCGAGTTCGGGGTCGTCGATGGTCGTGATCGTGTCGAGGGCCGCGTACTGGGGGTCGGTCATCACATCCCGTACGTCCTGGACCGGGGCCACCGCCGCCTGCGCCTTCTCGAAGGCCGCGAGGACGTCGGCGCGGGTGTGGCGGGCGATCCAGTCGCCGACCGCCCGGTCGAGGACGTCGGCGTGGCGGGCCCGGCCGGCACCCGTCGCGAACCACGGCTCGTCGATCAGGTCGGGGCGCCCCACCAGGTGCATCACACGCTCGGCGATGGACTGGGCGGAGGTGGAGACGGCGACCCAGGTCCCGTCGGCGGTGCGGTAGGTGTTGCGCGGGGCGTTGTTCGCGGAGCGGTTGCCGGTGCGCCGCTGGACGTGGCCGAGCTGGTCGTACCAGGTGGGCTGGGGGCCGAGGGCCATCAGCATCGGTTCGATGAGGGCCATGTCGACGACCTGGCCCTCGCCGGTGCGGTCGCGGGCGGACAGGGCGGTCAGCACCGCGTACGCGGTCGCCAGGCCCGCGATGGAGTCGGCCAGGCCGAACGGCGGGAGCGTCGGGGGCGCCTCCGGTTCGCCGGTGAGGGCCGCGAAGCCGCTCATCGCCTCGGCGAGGGTGCCGAAGCCGGGGCGGTGGGCGTAGGGGCCGAACTGACCGAAGCCGGTGACGCGGGTGAGGATGAGGCGGGGGTTGGCGGCGGAGAGCTCCGGCCAGCCGAGATCCCATTTCTCCAGGGTGCCGGGGCGGAAGTTCTCGATGACGACGTCCGCGGTCCCGGCCAGGCGCAGCAGGGTGGCACGGCCGCCGGGCTTGGCGAGGTTCAGGGTGATCGTGTGCTTGTTGCGGCCGAGGACCTTCCACCACAGGCCCACGCCGTCCTTCGACGGGCCGTGGCCGCGGGAGGGGTCCGGCTTCTCGGGGTGCTCGACCTTGATGACCTCCGCGCCGAAGTCGCCGAGCATCGTGGCGGCGAGGGGGCCGGCGAAGAGGGTGGCCAGGTCCAGCACGCGCAGGCCGGTCAAGGGGGTCGCCCGGGGAGTGTCGGTCATGACGCGTGCCGTTCGTCGATCTCGGGGCGGTACGGCATCGACGCCGTGGCGCCCTCGCGCTGGACGGACAGTGCGGCCGCCGCGGCGGCCCAGGCCAGCGCGTCCGGCATCGGGCGTCCCTCGCCGAGGTCCCCCACTCTCGGCTTCGCTCGAGCGGGGGCGCCCCCATCCGCGAGGGCGCCGACGAAGGTGTCGCCGGCGCCCGTGGAGTCGACGGCGGTGACCTTCGGGGCGGGGACGGTCTGGGGCTCGGCGCCGCGGGTGGCGTACAGGCTGCCGGACGCCCCCAGGGTGACGACGACCTCGGGCACCCGGTCGAGCAGCGCGGTGGCCGCCTCGCGGGGGTCGGTGCGGCCGGTGAGGGTGGTGGCCTCGTGCTCTTTGGGGACCAACAGGTCGATGGTGGCGAGGAGTTCGTCCGGGAGCGGCTGGGCGGGGGGCGGGGTGAGGATCGTACGGACGCCGTGGCGATGGGCGGCCTGGGCGCCGGCGAGGACCGCCGCCAGCGGGATCTCGAGCTGGAGCAGCAGGGTGCCGGCGGAGGCGATGACGCCCTCGTCGCCGGGGCTGAGGTGGTCGACGGTGCCGTTCGCGCCGGGGATCACGACGATCGCGTTGCCGCCCTCGTAGTCCACGACGATGTGTGCGGTGCCGGAGGGGCCCTCGACCATGCGGAGGTCGTCGGTGTCCACGCCGGTGGGGGTCCCCCCGCTCGAAGAGTGGGGGAGCTCCAGGGTGGAGCGCAGGTGGGTGCCGAAGGCGTCGTTGCCGACGGCGCCGATCATCAGGACGTCGCCGCCCGCGCGGGCCGCCGCGATCGCCTGGTTGGCTCCCTTGCCGCCGGGGATCGTACGGAACTCCCGGCCCGTCACGGTCTCGCCGCGCTGCGGGGCCTTCTCGACGTAGGTGACGAGGTCCATGTTCGTGCTGCCGAGCACGACGATGTCGGTCATGGGCGGGTGGCCTCCAGGTGGGTGAGGTGCGCCAGGGTGTCGAAGCCGGTGCCGTTGAAGTCGGCGATGGAGGTGGTGAGGCGGTTCTTGAGGGGGGTGGTCCAGCGGTCCGGGAGGGCGGCGGGGTCGCCGGCGAGGAGGGCGGCGATGCTGCCCGCCGTCGCGCCATTGGAGTCGGTGTCCCAGCCTCCCGATACGGCACGGCGGATGGAGCCCGTGAAGTCGCCGTTCGCGTGGGCGAGGGCGGCGGCGATCAGGGCGGTGTTGGGGATGGCGTGGACCCAGTGGTGGGTGTCGGCGTGGGTGGCGTGGAGTTCGTCGACGAGCGTGTCGAAGTCCTCGTGGGCGCGGGCCAGTCGGAGGGCGTGGCGGATGGCGCGGGCCAGGCGGGAGTTCGGTGGGACCACCTTGAGACCGGTGTGCAGGCAGGCGTGGATGTCATCGGCGCCGGTGGCTGCCTGTGCGATGACCGCCGCCGTGAACATCGCCGCGTAGACGCCGTTGGCGGTGTGGGTGAGGGTGGCGTCGCGGTGGGCCTGTTCGGCCGCGACGGCCGGGTCGCCGGGGTTGGTCCAGCCGTGGACGTCCGCGCGGATGAGGGCGCCGATCCATTCGCGGAAGGGGTTGCGGTGGCGGGCCGTGTGCGGGGGTTCGATGCCCAGGAGGAGGTTGCGGTGGGCGATGCGCTCGGCGGTGAAGGTGCGGCCGGGCGGGAGTTCGTCGAGCCAGAGGCGGGCCACGTCGGTGGTGGTGAAGGCTCTGCCGTGGCGCTGGAGCAGGAGGAGGTTGAGGAGCGGGTAGTTGAGGTCGTCGTCCTCGGGCATGCCGTCGATGTTCTCGGCGAGACAGGTGGCGGCCGAGCGGCGGTTCCAGGGGTGGGCGGCGAGCAGCTCCGGGGGGACCCCCTTGGCCGTGAAGTACGTGTCCAGGGGCCAGTTGCCGGTCGATCCGGCCAGTTGGCGGATGGCGTCGAGGGGGAGCTTCTCCACCGGTTTGCCCAGGAGGCAGCCCACCGCTCGGCCCAGCCAGGCGGCTTCGTAGCGGGCAGGCGGGGTGGCTCCACTGCGCGCGGGGCGTGACGGCCAGTCCGGGCACCGGGACCTGATCTTCTCCAGGTCTGTCGGCTCGTCGTCCGTCAAGCTGCTGGGCAGGTCCGCCAGTTCGTCCAGCAGGTCCTGAGCCAGTTGGCGCAGATAGCGCGAGGCCGGTTCCGGTGACGCTCCCGCCCGCAGCGGGGCCTGCGGGCCGCCCGCCGCCCGCCACCTCTCCGCGATCCTCGACGGCTCGCGGCCGTCCAGGGCCGCCTGCTGGAGTTCATGGCCCAGGAGGTCCTCCGGCTGGACCCAGGTCAGTCGGAGCACGGCCGGCCCTCCAGTGCGGCGAACGCCGCTTCGTGCGCGCGGCGGCGGTCCACGTCCCGTGCGTGGATCTCCCTCGTCACCTCGGTGAGGGTGCGGGGCGGCTCCCACAGGTCCAGGCGGCTGGCCTCCGCCACCGTCTTCGACCAGTCCTCGGGGACCGGTGAGCCCAGGGCTCCGGACAGGGCGCCGGCCATCGTCGCGATCGAGTCGCAGTCGCGGCCGTAGTTCACCGCGCCCAGGACCGCCCGGCGGTAGTCGCCGCGCGCGATCAGCAGCATGGCGAGGGCGATCGGGAGTTCCTCGATGGCGTGCAGGCGGGAGGGGCGCCGGGCACCGAGGGAGGGGCGGCGGTAGTCGGGGCCGACCGTGTCGTACGGGGCGATGGCCTCCCGGAGCGGGGCGAGCGCCGACTCGAAGTCGGTGTGGGCGCCCGCCGCTTCGCAGGTCTTCTCGATCGCCGTCCTCGTGCCGTCCTTCGCCAGGGACAGACAGGTCGAGACGACCGACTCCGGGGTGGCGCCCGGTGCGCACGCCGCCGCCACCGCCGCCGCGAAGACGCCCGCCGCCTCACGGCCGTACGACGACTGGTGCGCGCCCGCGATGTCCAGCGCCTCGGCGTACGCCGCTCTCGGGTCCGCCGCGTTGACCAGGCCGACCGGGGCCATGTACATCGCCGCACCGCAGTTGACGATGTTGCCGACGCCGGCCTCCCGTGGGTCGACATGACCGTAGTGGAGGCGGGCCACCAGCCACTTCTCCGCCAGGAAGAGGCGGTGGAGCAAAAGCGCCTCCGATTCCAGTTCCGGGATCCAGCGCGGGTTGGCCATCAGGTCCGGGACCAGGTGGTCGGCGATCGAGTGGGCGTCGAGGTGGTCGCGGACCCGCGCGTAGACGCGGACCAGCGCGTGCGTCATCAACGTGTCGTCGGTGACGTGCCCGTCGCCCTTGTGGTACGGCGCGATGGGGCGGGCCGTGCGCCAGGCGTCGCCGTTCCAGGGGCCGACGACGCCGTGGACACGGCCGCCGTGGCGCTGCAGGATCTGGTCGGGGGAGTAGCCCTCCACCGGGCCGCCGAGGGCGTCACCGACCGCCGCGCCGACCAGGGCGCCGGTGATCCGCTCGTCGAGACGCGGGCCACTGCTTTCTTCTGCTTTGGGCGTCATGCCCCGAATCATCCTCCTGGTCGGGCCGGTTGCGTGGCTTCCAGGAGTCCGGCGAGTTCCACCAGGTCGGTGCCGGTGAGCCGGGGCAGTACACAGCCGGAGAGGGTGCGGCAGGTGTCCCGCCAGGTCGCCGGAATCGCCGTACCGCCACCCAGTGCGCCGGTCAGCGCGCCCGCCAGGGCCGGTGCCGAGTCCGCGACCCGGGACAGACACGCGGCCGCGGGGACCGCCTCGGCGATACGGCCGTTCGCGGCGACCGTGAGGGCGAGGGCGACCGGGACCGTCTCGGCGGCGGCGATGCCGTAGCTGTAGACGTGATCGACGATTTGGTGTTCGAGGAGGGGGATCAGGGCGAAGGCGCTGTCGGCGGACCGCGCGAGGTGCAGCGCGTGGCGGGCGTTCCGGCCGATCTCCGTCTCCTCGGGGAGTTCGGTGAGCGCGGCTGCCACGCAGGCTTTCGGCTGCGCGCCGGTCAGGGCCAGCGCCACGGCCGCCGCCATCGCCCGCGCGCCGTGCACGCCGTCGCCGTCCTGGGTGTAGCGGGCGTCGAACTCGGCGAGGTCGGCGGCGCGGTGAGGGTCGCCCGGGTGCGCCACGGCCAGGACGCAGGCGCGTACGCAGGCCGCGTCGTCGAAGTAGTGCGGGTTGTCGTGGCCGGTGGCGGGTGGGCGCAGGCCGGTGGCCAGGTTGCCGAGGCCGGCCCGGACGGAGATGCGGGCGCGCAGGGGGAGGATGGCCGACTCGATCTCGGGGGCGCGGTCCGCTGCCGCGGCGATCTCGTCGGCCAGGGCGCTCCAGGTGAGGTCGATCGCGGCTCGGGTGCGGCGTTCTCGGCTCAGGTCGCCGAGGGCTGTGTCGTCGCCGGCTCGGAGCACGGCCTCTGCGGTGAAGGCCGCCCACTCCGTGTCGTCGGAGGGGCCCAGGCGGAGGGGTTCGGGGGGCTGGTTCAGGGCGATGGGGACGGGGAGGGTGGTGGTGGCGTTGTGCTCGGCGAAGGTGTCGAGTTCGCGGGTGAGGCGGCGGGTCCATTCGGGCATGCGGGCGGCTCGGTGGCGGGCGGCGGGCCAGCCGGCGGCGTCGCCTGCGGCCAGGCCTAGCAGGAGGCCGAGGGTGTGTTGAGCGGCCTCGGCTTCGCCTTCGGCCTGTTTGTTCCCACCCGCACCACCCGTGCGACTTTCGTCGTCGGGTGCGGGTGGCCCTTGTGGGGGTTCCTCACCGTCGGCGACTGCGGGAGGTGCCGCCGCCGGGGTTCCCTCGTTCCAAGGGGTGGGCGGTGTCATCGTCGGTCCCTCCACTTCCCGCCCTCTCCGGGCGTCAGCAGCTCTGCCACGTCCAGGACGTGGTGGCCTGCCATCGACGGCAGGCAGCTCCCTCGCGCCGGGCCGATCGCCGATGCCCAGTCGGCCGGGATCGCCGGCTCGCCCTGGGACGCGCCCGCCAGTGCCCCGGCCACCGCTGCCGTCGTGTCCGCGTCGCGGCCCATGTTCACGGCCGTCAGGACCGCCTGGACGAAGTCGCCGTCCGCCGCCGCGTACGCGCCGAAGGCCAGCGCGACCGCCTCGGGGGCCAGGTCGGTCCACGGGTAGCCGCCGATCACGACCGCTGAGCGGACCGCGCGTTCGCCCCGGTGGGCCACCGCCACCGCCCGCCGCAGTGATCTCGCCGTCCAGGAGTCGTCCGGGATCACCGCCAGGGCCGAGGCGACCACGGCGATCGTCGGCGCGCCCGCCATCGCCGCCGCCACGCCCGCCGCCACCGCCTGGCCGCCGTAGATGCCCTCGCCGTCGTGGCTCACCGAACCGTCGATGGCCACCAGGCGGGCGGCCTCGGACGGGCGGCCCGCCGCGAAGACGCCGAAGGGGGCCGCCCGCATGGCGAGGCCGTCGCTCCAGGCGTGGCGGTGCTGGGCGGAGATGGGGGCGGCCAGGCCTCGGCGCAGGTTCTCCAGCGTGCCCCGTTCGCTGAAGCCCGCGCCTCGGAAGGGGCCCTCCGCGCGGTCCGCGATCCACTCGTGCCAGGCCGCCTCCACATGCGCCGGGGTGAGCGCCGAGCCGTGGCGGGCCAGGAGGAGGCCGGAGAAGATCGCGTACTCGGTGTCGTCCGTGCCGGCGGGGCTGTCGGTGACGAAGCCCGTGACACGGCCCCAGCGGGCGCGGATCTCGGAGGGCTTCATGTTCTCCGCGGGGGCGCCCAGCGCGTCGCCGACCGCCAGGCCCAGCAGTGCGCCGCGGGCCCGTTCGCTCAGTTCGGCGGTGTCTCCGGGCGCCGGGACCGAGGGGGTGCGGGCGATGGATGGCATGCGAGGCCTCTCCTTGGGGGGCTCCGCCCAGGGCGCGGAGCCCTTTGCGGATGTGTCCCACCGTCGGCGGTTGACCTGAGCCTCGGAGGCGCCATGTCACCCGGTCGACATCTGTGCAGGCTGGTACACGAATGAGCGTTCTAAGGGAAAACCGCAGGTAAGCCGAGCCTTTCCTTGCTGGCGGGGCGGAATTCCGGGGCGTAGATTGGGCGCTGTCAAAGAGTAGAACTTGTCTAAAGACAGCCTTTCCTAAGCTTCCGAACCTCCTGGGGGACCTCTCATGGCGATCATCGAGACCGAGGCCGCGCTGCACGAGGCGCACCGCGACAACCACACGCACCGCGATGTGAACGGTGGCTGGCTGCGTCCCGCCGTCTTCGGTGCGATGGACGGGCTGGTCTCCAACCTTGCCCTGATGACCGGTGTCGCGGGTGGCGCCGTCAGTCATCAGACCATCGTGCTCAGCGGGCTCGCGGGGCTCGCCGCCGGCGCCTTCTCCATGGCCGCCGGCGAGTACACCTCCGTCGCCTCGCAGCGTGAGCTGGTCGAGGCCGAGCTGGCCGTCGAGCGGCGGGAGCTGCGCAAGCACCCGGAGGACGAGGAGGCCGAGCTCGCGGCGCTCTACGAGGCGCGGGGCGTCGAGCCGAAGCTGGCGCGGGCCGTCGCCGGGCAGCTCTCCCGCGATCCCGAGGTGGCCCTGGAGATACACGCCCGGGAGGAGCTGGGCATCGACCCCGGCGATCTGCCGTCGCCGCTCGTCGCGGCCGTCTCGTCGTTCGGGTCGTTCGCGCTGGGTGCGCTGCTGCCCGTACTGCCCTATCTGCTCGGGGCGACCGCGCTGTGGCCCGCCGTGCTGCTCGCGCTGCTCGGGCTGTTCCTGTGCGGTGCCGTCGTGGCCAAGGTGACCGCGCGGACCTGGTGGTACAGCGGGCTGCGGCAGCTCGCGCTCGGTGGTGCCGCGGCTGGTGTGACGTACGCCCTGGGCACGCTGTTCGGAACGGCCGTAGGATAGTTCGTCGGCTGGAACTTATGCGTGGGGCCGTATAAGTAGCCGTTACTCGCTGGTTTCGGATGCGTGACCACGGGGCATGAGCCGTAAGCGCTGTGGGCAATGACGCCTGCGGCGCACTCGCGGGGTCGGCGACGACGCCTTCTCCGCCCCCTCGGATCGACGGACATGGACCTGTCCTGTTTCGGTCCCCACATACTTCAAGCCATGTGCGCGGAACCCCCGCCGTACGTACTTGGCGTCCGCATGTTGGAACGGAGTATCCCGGTTCCCGAGAACCGTTCCATCATGTAACCTGCACGAAATTTTGCGATCACGCAGAGGGCCAACGTCGTCCCTCGGCACCTTGCATATGCCAATTGACGACGACGGGAGAGCCGATGCGTACGCCGCGCCAGCCGTCCCAGCACTCCGCGAATGGCCAGAACCGGTCGTTCATGGATGCTCGCCCTGCTGCGCAGGGTATGTACGACCCCCGCAACGAGCGCGACGCCTGTGGCGTCGGCTTCGTGGCCACCCTCACCGGTGAGGCGAGCCACACGCTGGTCGAGCAGGCGCTGACCGTTCTGCGCAACCTCGAACACCGCGGCGCCACCGGCTCCGAGCCCGACTCGGGTGACGGCGCGGGCATCCTCTCCCAGGTGCCGGACACCTTCTTCCGTGAGGTGGCCGGGTTCGAACTGCCCGCGGCCGGTGCGTACGCCGTCGGTATCGCCTTCCTGCCGGAGGAGGGGACGGCCGAGGTCGTCACCCAGATCGAGACCATCGCCGGTGAGGAGGGCCTGACGGTCCTCGGCTGGCGTGAGGTCCCGGTCGCGCCGGAACTCCTCGGCGCCACCGCCCGGTCGACCATGCCCGCCTTCCGGCAGATCTTCGTCACCGACAACGCCTCGGAGGGCGTCGCCCTCGACCGCAAGGCCTTCGTGCTGCGCAAGCGCGCCGAGCGCGAGGCCGGCGTCTACTTCCCGTCGCTTTCGGCCCGCACCATCGTCTACAAGGGCATGCTGACCACCGGCCAGCTCGAGCCCTTCTTCCCGGACCTGTCCGACCGCCGCTTCGCCTCCGCGATCGCGCTCGTGCACTCCCGGTTCTCCACGAACACCTTTCCGTCGTGGCCGCTCGCCCACCCGTACCGCTTCGTCGCGCACAACGGCGAGATCAACACGGTCATGGGCAACCGCAACTGGATGCGTGCCCGTGAGTCGCAGCTCGTCTCCGACCTCTTCGGTGCGGACAAGCTGGAGCGGACCTTCCCGGTCTGCACCCCGGACGCCTCCGACTCCGCGTCCTTCGACGAGGTGCTGGAACTGCTCCACCTCGGCGGCCGCTCGCTGCCGCACTCCGTGCTGATGATGATCCCGGAGGCGTGGGAGAACCACGACTCCATGGACCCGGCCCGGCGCGCCTTCTACCAGTACCACTCCACGATGATGGAGCCCTGGGACGGCCCGGCCTGTGTCACCTTCACCGACGGCACCCAGGTCGGCGCCGTCCTCGACCGCAACGGCCTGCGCCCCGGCCGCTACTGGGTCACCGACGACGGCCTCGTCGTCCTCGGCTCCGAGGTCGGCGTCCTCGACATCGACCCGGCGAAGGTCGTCCGCAAGGGCCGCCTGCAGCCCGGCCGCATGTTCCTCGTCGACACCGCCGAGCACCGCATCATCGAGGACGACGAGATCAAGGCGACCCTCGCCGCCGAGCACCCGTACGCGGAGTGGCTGGAGGCCGGCGAGATCGAGCTGTCCGACCTGCCCGAGCGCGAGCACATCGTGCACACCCACGCCTCGGTCACCCGCCGCCAGCAGACCTTCGGTTACACCGAGGAGGAGCTGCGCGTCATCCTCGCGCCGATGGCCAAGGCCGGTGCCGAGCCGATCGGTTCGATGGGCACCGACTCGCCGATCGCCGCGCTGAGCGAGCGCCCGCGGCTGCTCTTCGACTACTTCACCCAGCTGTTCGCGCAGGTCACCAACCCGCCGCTGGACGCCATCCGCGAGGAGCTGGTCACCTCGCTGCACTCCTCGCTGGGCCCGCAGGGCAACCTGCTCGAGCCGACGGCCGCTTCCTGCCGCTCGGTCACCCTGCCCTTCCCGGTGATCGACAACGACGAGCTGGCCAAGCTCATCCACATCAACGCCGACGGCGACATGCCCGGCTTCAAGGCCGCGACCCTCTCCGGCCTGTACCGGGTGCACGGCGGCGGTGACGCCCTCGCCGCGCGCATCGAGGAGATCTGCGCCGAGGCCGACGCCGCCATCGACAACGGCGCCCGCCTGATCGTCCTGTCGGACCGCCACTCCGACGCCGAGCACGCGCCGATCCCGTCGCTGCTGCTCACCGCGGCCGTCCACCACCACCTCATCCGCACCAAGCAGCGCACCCACGTGGGCCTGCTGGTCGAGGCCGGCGACGTCCGCGAGGTCCACCACGTCGCCCTGCTCATCGGCTACGGCGCCGCCGCCGTGAACCCGTACCTGGCGATGGAGTCCGTCGAGGACCTGGTCCGCGCCGGCACTTTCCTGTCGGACATCGAGGCCGAGAAGGCCATCCGCAACCTGATCTACGCCCTCGGCAAGGGGGTGCTGAAGGTCATGTCCAAGATGGGCATCTCCACCGTCGCCTCCTACCGCGGCGCTCAGGTCTTCGAGGCCGTCGGTCTCGACGACGCCTTCGTCGAGAAGTACTTCAACGGCACCGCCACCAAGATCGGCGGCGTCGGCATCGACGTCATCGCCAAGGAGGTCGCCGCCCGCCACGCCAAGGCCTACCCGGCCTCCGGCATCGCTCCGGCGCACCGCGCGCTGGACATCGGCGGCGAGTACCAGTGGCGCCGCGAGGGCGAGCCGCACCTGTTCGACCCGGAGACGGTCTTCCGCCTCCAGCACTCCACGCGCACCGGCCGCTACGACATCTTCAAGAAGTACACCGAGCGCGTGAACGAGCAGTCCGAGCGGCTGATGACGCTCCGCGGGCTCTTCGGCTTCAAGTCGGACCGGCAGCCGATCTCCATCGACGAGGTCGAGCCGGTCAGCGAGATCGTCAAGCGCTTCTCCACCGGCGCCATGTCGTACGGCTCCATCTCGCGCGAGGCGCACGAGACGCTGGCCATCGCCATGAACCAGCTCGGCGGCAAGTCCAACACCGGTGAGGGCGGCGAGGACCCGGAGCGCCTGTACGACCCGGCGCGCCGGTCCAGCATCAAGCAGGTCGCCTCCGGCCGCTTCGGCGTGACCTCCGAGTACCTGGTCAACGCGGACGACATCCAGATCAAGATGGCCCAGGGCGCCAAGCCCGGCGAGGGCGGCCAGCTGCCCGGCCACAAGGTCTACCCGTGGGTGGCCAAGACCCGTCACTCGACGCCGGGCGTGGGGCTCATCTCCCCGCCGCCGCACCACGACATCTACTCCATCGAGGACCTGGCCCAGCTGATCCACGACCTGAAGAACGCGAACCCGCAGGCGCGGATTCACGTCAAGCTGGTCTCGGAGGTCGGCGTCGGCACGGTCGCCGCGGGTGTGTCCAAGGCGCACGCGGACGTGGTGCTCATCTCCGGCCACGACGGCGGTACGGGTGCTTCTCCCCTGACGTCCTTGAAGCACGCCGGTGGCCCCTGGGAGCTCGGCCTCGCCGAGACCCAGCAGACGCTGCTGCTCAACGGCCTGCGCGACCGCATCGTCGTGCAGACCGACGGGCAGCTCAAGACCGGCCGTGACGTCGTCATCGCCGCGCTGCTCGGCGCCGAGGAGTTCGGTTTCGCGACCGCGCCGCTCGTCGTCTCCGGCTGCGTCATGATGCGCGTCTGCCACCTGGACACCTGCCCGGTCGGCATCGCCACCCAGAACCCGACCCTGCGCGAGCGCTTCACCGGCAAGGCCGAGTACGTCGTCAACTTCTTCCAGTACATCGCCGAAGAGGTCCGCGAGCTCCTCGCCGAGCTGGGCTTCCGCTCCATCGAGGAGGCCGTCGGCCACGCCGAGGCCCTCGACGTCACCCGCGCGGTCGACCACTGGAAGGCGCAGGGCCTGGACCTGGAGCCGCTGTTCCACGTGCCCGAGCTGCCCGAGGGCGCGGTCCGCCACCAGCTCATCGCACAGGACCACGGCCTGGAGAAGGCGCTCGACAACGAGCTGATCAAGCTCGCCGCCGACGCGCTGGCCGCGGACTTTGCGACCGACGCCCAGCCGGTGCGCGCGCAGGTCAAGGTCCGCAACATCAACCGCACGGT
This sequence comes from Streptomyces sp. UG1, assembly GCF_049974585.1. Lineage (NCBI taxonomy): Bacteria > Bacillati > Actinomycetota > Actinomycetes > Kitasatosporales > Streptomycetaceae > Streptomyces > Streptomyces sp. UG1. Next base: position 61,371 of record NZ_JBNGGG010000024.1, read on the forward strand.
CGGCACCATGCTCGGCCACGAGGTGACGAAGAAGTTCGGTGGCGCGGGCCTGCCCGACGACACCATCGACATCACCTTCACGGGCTCCGCCGGCCAGTCCTTCGGCGCCTTCCTCCCGCGCGGTGTCACGCTGCGCCTGGAGGGCGACGCCAACGACTACGTCGGCAAGGGCCTCTCCGGCGGCCGCGTGGTCGTCCGCCCGGACCGGAACGCCGACCACCTCGCCGAGTTCTCCACGATCGCGGGCAACACCATCGCGTACGGCGCGACCGGCGGCGAGCTGTTCCTGCGCGGTCGTACCGGCGAGCGGTTCTGTGTCCGCAACTCCGGTGCCACGGTCGTCTCCGAGGGCGTGGGCGACCACGGCTGCGAGTACATGACCGGTGGTCACGCGGTGGTCCTCGGCGAGACCGGACGTAACTTCGCGGCCGGTATGTCCGGTGGCATCGCGTACGTCATCGACCTCGACCGCGACAACGTCAACGTCGGCAACGTCAGCGCCGTCGAGGCCCTCGACGACACCGACAAGCAGTGGCTGCACGACGTGGTCCGCCGCCACCAGGAGGAGACCGGGTCCACGGTCGCCGAGAAGCTCCTGGCCGAGTGGGACACCGCGGTGGACCGCTTCAGCAAGATCATCCCCAGCACGTACAAGGCAGTGCTCGCCGCCAAGGACGCCGCCGAGCGAGCCGGTCTGTCCGAGACCGAGGTCACCGAGAAGATGATGGAGGCGGCGATCAATGGCTGACCCGAAGGGCTTTTTGAACCACGGCCGCGAGGTCGCCAAGTCCCGCCCGGTCGAGGAGCGCGTCAAGGACTGGAACGAGGTCTACGTCCCCGGCTCCCTGCTGCCGATCATCAGCAAGCAGGCCAGCCGCTGCATGGACTGCGGCATCCCGTTCTGCCACAACGGCTGCCCGCTGGGGAACCTGATCCCCGAGTGGAACGACTACGCCTACCGCGAGGACTGGACGGCCGCGTCGGAGCGCCTGCACGCGACGAACAACTTCCCGGAGTTCACGGGCCGCCTGTGCCCCGCTCCCTGTGAGTCGGCGTGTGTGCTCGGCATCAACCAGCCGGCCGTCACCATCAAGAACGTCGAGGTCTCGATCATCGACAAGGCGTGGGACGCGGGCACCGTCGCCCCGCAGGCCCCCGAGCGCCTGTCCGGCAAGACCGTCGCCGTCATCGGCTCGGGCCCGGCGGGCCTGGCCGCCGCCCAGCAGCTCACGCGGGCCGGCCACACCGTCGCCGTCTACGAGCGCGCGGACCGCATCGGAGGCCTTCTCCGGTACGGCATCCCCGAGTTCAAGATGGAGAAGCGGCACATCAACCGCCGTATCGAGCAGATGCGCGCGGAGGGCACCCGCTTCCGTACCGGCATCGAGATCGGCCGCGACCTCAAGGCGACCGACCTGAAGAAGCGGTACGACGCGGTCGTCATCGCCGCCGGCGCCACGACCGCCCGTGACCTCCCGGTCCCAGGCCGCGAGCTCAAGGGCGTCCACCAGGCGATGGAGTACCTGCCGCTGGCGAACAAGGTCCAGGAGGGCGACTACGTCACCTCCCCGATCTCGGCCGAGGGCAAGCACGTCGTCGTCATCGGCGGTGGCGACACCGGCGCCGACTGCGTGGGCACCGCCCACCGCCAGGGCGCGGCCTCGGTGACCCAGCTGGAGATCATGCCGAGGCCGGGCGAGGAGCGTGCCGCGCACCAGCCGTGGCCGACCTTCCCGATGCTGTACAAGGTCACCTCCGCCCACGAGGAGGGCGGCGAGCGCGTCTACTCGGTGTCGACGACGCACTTCGAGGGCGACGAGGACGGCAACGTCCAGTGGCTGCACATGACCGAGGTCGAGTTCATCGACGGCAAGCTCACACCCAAGCCGGGCACCGAGCGCAAGATCCCGGCCCAGCTCGTGACGCTGGCCATGGGCTTCACCGGCACCGACCGGGAGAACGGCCTGGTCGAGCAGTTCGGCCTGGAGCTCGACGAGCGCGGCAACGTCGCCCGCGACGCCGACTTCCAGACCAATGTGCCGGGCGTCTTCGTCGCCGGTGACGCGGGCCGCGGCCAGTCGCTCATCGTGTGGGCGATCGCGGAGGGCCGCTCGGCCGCCCGCGGCTGCGACCGCTTCCTGACCGGCGCGAGCGACCTGCCGGCCCCGATCCGCCCGACGGACCGCGCCCTGATGGCCTGACACTGATGGCCTGACATCTCACAAGACGTCCCGTACAACGGCGTACGGAACACTGACGGCGCCTGCCCCAGTCCCCGACCGGACTACAGGGCAGGCGCCGTCGCCTTGCTCCCCGGGCCTAGGGCACCCGGTACGTCTCCCCGTACACCTGCCACCGCAGCGGCGTCCTCAACTCCAGGTTCCCGTCGGACAGGAACCGCCGCTGGGCCGTGTCGATGCGGCTGGTGTCGGCACCCGGTCGCTTCTCCCGCATGGCCGCCCGGCGGACGTCGAGGAAGGCGTCCAGGTACGTCTTCTCGGAGCCGCCCTGGGAGGGGGACTCCGCCTTGCGCAGGGCGCGTTCGCGCAGGACGTAGAAGCCGTCCTCGTCGATGCCCGGGCCGTGGAAGACCATCGCGTCGTAATAGATGAACTGGCCCAGCGTGCCCAGGCCGTCGAGCTTGGCGAGGCGGACCGCAGGGTCGAAGTAGGCGCGGTCGCGCTCGGCGAGCTGGGCCTCGCGGAAGGCGGGCACCTCGGACTCCGCCTTCCAGGCGGCCGTGAAGCCGGGGTCGAGGCCCTCGTGGGAGTCGGTGCCGTCGACCGCGCGCAGGGCGGGCAGGTACCGGGCGAGCCCGTTGTCCGGGTGGTCGGCGGTGTAGCGCTCGACCAGGGCGAGCAGGTCGTGGGTGCCGGTGCAGAAGCCGATGACGCCGGCCGTGTAGCCCTGGCCGTCGTCGAGGTCCTCGATATAGCCGTAGGTGTCGCGCCAGTTCAGGGTCGAGCTCTCGGCAGTGGACACGAGTTGCTGGGCCAGTTCCTTCTTCGCCGGGGCGGCCAGACCCGGGGGCAGGCTCGCGATCAGCTTGTCGTCCGCCGAACGCTCCTGCTCGGCGCGGCTCTTGGCCTCCTGGCGGGAGGACTGCTCCGCGGTGGCGGCGGGGGGATCGGCCGGGCTCTCGGCGGAGTCGGTCGGGACCAGGAAGTAGGCGGCCGCGGCGATGACGACGGGGGCGGCCGCGAACAGCAGGATGCCAGTGCGTCTCACAGCGCCGGTCCTCCGCTCGTCAGATCCGAGACCCTGGCGTACGCGACCACCGCCAGCAGCATCAGCACGCCCGCGCACGCGGCCACCTGGAGCACGGCGCGGCGCGGTCCGCGCGGGACATAGGCGTAGGCGAGCGTCACCGCGGCTCCGGTCAGCAGCCCGCCGAGGTGGCCCTGCCAGGAGGTCAGTCCGGCGGAGAGCACCAGCCACAGCAGCAGGAACACCATGAACCGGTTGACCGGCCGCATGTCCGCACCGACCCGGCGGGCCAGGACGTAGTACGCGGCGCCGAGACCGAAGATCGCCCCCGAGGCGCCGACCGACTCCGCGTGCGCATCGGACAGCAGCAGCACGAACACCGAGCCGCCCAGCGTCGACAGCAGATACAGGGCGATGTACCGGGCCCGGCCCAGCATGGGCTCCACGGCCCGCCCGAGCTGCCACAGCGCGAACATGTTCATCACGATGTGCAGCAGCCCGAAGGTCCCCTCCGTCGGCGGCAGATGCAGAAAACCGCCGGTCAGCAGCCGCTCCCACTGCCCGGCGACGACGCCCTCGGCGTGCAGGTCCGACGGGTGTCCGGGCTGGTAGACGTAGTAGCCGCCGTCCGGGCCGACCAGCCGGGCGGTCAGCATCGCGAAGCGGTCCAGGATCTCCGGGCGCACCACCTCGGCCAGATAGGCGACGACGTTGAGTCCGATGAGCACGGAGGTCACCAGCGGCGTCGCGGCGATCCGCCCGCCGACGACCGTCCGGCCCTGTCGCACCGACCGCGCGCCCTCCTTCACGCACTCCACGCACTGGTGGCCGACGGACGCCTCCCGCATGCAGTCCGGGCAGATGTAGCGGTCGCAGCGGGTGCAGCGGACGTAGGACTCCACCTTGGGGTGGCGATAACAGGTGGTGACGGTGGACTCGGGCTCCACGGCCGGCTCCTCCAGGTGCGGAACGTTCAGTGAGCCGGTGGGGACGGCGTCGAACAAAATAACCAATGCCTGTGGACGGCGGGAGAGGTGGGGCCGCGGTGTCGTAATCTCGGCAGCCGGACCAGTGCGTCAAGGGGGAGACAAGACATGGCCGCGATCAGTCTCAGCAAGGTGGAGGAGACCGCGCCCGCGCTGGTCAGCCTGTACAAGAGTGCCGGGGTGTCGCTGCGCAAGCACGGGCTGGACGGGGTGCGGGCCGCGGTCTACCTGGTCGTCGACTACTCCGGGTCGATGCGGCCGTACTACAAGGACGGCAGCGTGCAGGCCCTCGCCGACCGGGTGCTCGGGCTGTCGGCCCACTTCGACGACGACGGCACGGTGCCGGTCGTGTTCTTCTCCACCGACGTCGACGCCGTCACCGACATCGCGCTGGCCGATCACCGGGGGCGGATCGAGCGGATCGTGGCGGGGCTCGGGCACATGGGCAAGACCAGCTACCACCTGGCCATGGACGTCGTCATCGATCACTACCTGGACAGCGGCTCGACGGACCCCGCCCTGGTCGTGTTCCAGACCGACGGCGGCCCCATCAGCAGGCTCGCCGCGGAGCGGTACCTGTGCAAGGCGGCCCGGCTCCCGCTGTTCTGGCAGTTCATCGGCTTCGGGGACCCGGCCGGCAAGCAGTTCGACTATCTGCGCCGGCTCGACGAGCTGGCGGTGCCGGACAAGCGGGTCGTCGACAACGCGGGGTTCTTTCACGCCGGTTCGGACCCGCGCAGGGTGTCCGACGCCGAGCTGTACGACCGGCTGCTAGGGGAGTTCCCGAAGTGGCTGGTGGCGGCGCGGGCACAGGGGATCGTACGGCCGCACCGACCGTGAGCCGCGCGTTCGCCCCGTTGGCGGGGCCCATGGGCCCGTGTCACCCTGTGACTGATCCGACGGGGAGGCGACGTATGGACGGCGCGCGATCGGAGCACCACGGGACGACTGCACGGCGAGCGGCTCCGCCCGGCAAGGGCGAGAAGGTCGCCGACTGGGCCGACGGACGGCTCGGCCTCTACGCGCTGGCCAAGGCCAATATGCGCAAGGTCTTCCCGGACCACTGGTCCTTCATGCTGGGCGAGGTCTGCCTCTACAGCTTCCTGATCCTGATCCTCACCGGCGTCTACCTGACCCTGTTCTTCGACCCGAGCACCAACGAGGTCGTCTACAACGGCACCTACGAGCCCCTCAACGGCGTCCTGGTGAGCAGGGCCTACGAGTCCACGCTCGACATCAGCTTCGATGTGCGCGGCGGGCTGCTCATGCGGCAGATCCACCACTGGGCGGCGCTGGTCTTCGTCACCGGCATGCTCGTGCACATGATGCGGGTGTTCTTCACCGGCGCCTTCCGCAAGCCGCGCGAGCTGAACTGGGTGTTCGGCTGGACCCTGTTGATGCTCGGCATCATCACCGGCCTGACCGGCTACTCCCTCCCCGACGACATGCTGTCCGGCACCGGCCTCAGGTTCGCGCACGGCGCGATCCTGTCCATCCCGATCGTGGGCACCTACGTGGCGTTCTTCCTCTTCGGCGGGGAGTTCCCCGGCGAGGACTTCATCGCCCGGCTGTACCCGGTGCACATCCTGCTGCTGCCCGGGATCATGCTCGCCCTGGTGGCCGCCCATCTGATCCTGGTCTTCTACCACAAGCACACCCAGTACCCCGGCCCCGGCCGCGACCAGAAGTCGGTCGTCGGCATGCCCTTCCTGCCGGTGTACATGGCCAAGGCGGGCGGCTTCTTCTTCCTCGTCTTCGGTGTGCTGGCGTTCATGGGCGGCATCGCCGGCATCAACCCGGTGTGGGCGTTCGGCCCCTACCGCCCCGACCTGGTGACCACGGGCGCCCAGCCCGACTGGTATCTGGGCTTCTCCGAGGGCCTGATCCGGGTGATGCCGGGATGGGAGCTCAACGCCTGGGGCCACACCCTGGAACTGGGCGTCTTCATCCCCTTCTCGCTCTTCCCGCTGATCCTGCTCGCGCTCGGCCTGTACCCCTTCCTGGAGGCGTGGATCACCGGCGACAAGCGTGAGCACCACATCCTCGACCGGCCCCGCAACATGCCCGTGCGCACCGGGCTCGGCGCGGCCTGGCTGAGCCTGTACGCGGTGCTGCTGATCGGCGGCGGCAACGACATCGTGGCCACGCATCTGCATCTGTCCATCAACTCGATCACCTGGTTCGTGCGGATCTCGGTCTTCGTCGTGCCGGTCCTCACCTACTACGTGACCAAGCGGATCTGTCTCGGACTGCAGCGCCGGGACCGGGACAAGGTGCTGCACGGCAGGGAGACCGGCATCATCAAGCGGCTGCCGCACGGCGAGTACATCGAGGTGCACGAGCCGGTCACCCAGGGCCAGCTCTTCACCCTCACCCAGCACGAGCAGCATCCGCCGTACGAGATCGGCGAGCGCGTCGACGCGAACGGCGTCCGGCGCCGGGTCACCGCATCCCAGCGGGTGCGGGCCAGGCTGGCGCTGGCGATGTTCGGGCCCCGGTCGCGGATCACCAAGCCGACGGCGGCGGAGTACCGCGAGGTCACCAGCGGCGATCACCACCACTGAGCAGGACCTCCGCCCGGCATATGTCCGGGCTGCCCCAGGCGGTGCGCAGCGCGCGGGCCTTGGTCAGCCACAGCGACAGGTCGAACTCCGCCGTGTAGCCGATCGCGCCGTGCAACTGGAGCGCGGTACGGGCGGTGGCGTACGCGGCCTCACAGGCGGCGACCTTGGCGGCGGCGACGTCCGCGGGGGCCAGGGTGAGCGCGGCGCCGAGAACCAGGGGCCGGGCGAATTCCAGGGCGATCTTCGCATCGGCCAGGCGATGCTTGACGGCCTGGAACGAGCCTATGGGGACGCCGAACTGGGTGCGCCGCCTGACGTGGCCGACGGTCTGGCCGAGGAGGGCGAGTCCGACGCCGAGGGCTTGGGCGGCGGTGGTGAGACGGGCGAGGGCGAGGGCTTGGGCGGTGGGCGGGTGGGGGCTGAGGAGTTCACCGCCGGGTTCGAGAGGGGTCAGGCGGCGGGCCGGGTCCAGGGAGGGGCGCACGGGGCCGTGGCCGGGGGAGAGGCGCAGGTCGTCGGGGGTGAGCGCGAGGCGGGTGGTGGCCGCGTCGCCGTCCAGGGCGTACGGCGCCTCCCACGCCAGCGTCGCCATGGCCTCGCCGGCCACAAGCGCGGGCAACAGCCGCTTGGCCGGGCCGGGGTTCTCCAGCCCGCCGAGCAGGACGGCCGCCGTGACGGTCTCCACGAGAGGCCCCGGCACCGCATGGCGGCCCAACTCCACGAAGGCGACGGCGAGTTCGACGGGACGCGGGCCCAGCCCCTCGTAGGCCTCGGGGACCGCGAGGGCGAACACCCCCGCCTCGGCGATACGGGACCACAGCGCCCGGCCGCTCGCATGCTCGCCCCGGCTCCACTGCCGTACGGTCGCCGGTGTGTCCGCCGCCGTCAGCATCGCGTCCAGGGAGTCGGCGAAGGCCCGCTGCTCGGCGTCGAGGAGGAACCGCATCAGCGTCGCCCCTTCGGCAGGCCGAGCAGCCGCTCGGCGATGATGTCGCGCTGGATCTCGTTCGTCCCCGCGTAGATGGGCCCGGCCAGGGCGAAGACGTACCGCTCGGACCAGTCGGTGTCGGCCCGCTCGCCGTCGGCGCCCAGGAGATCGAGGGCCGTCTCGTGCAGCGCGATGTCGTACTCCGACCAGAAGACCTTGTTCAGACTGGACTCGGGGCCGATCGACTCGCCGTCGAGGAAGCGGGAGGCGGCGGCGAAGGTGAAGAGCTGGTAGGCGCGGGCGCCGATCAGGGCGTCGGCCACCCGGTTCTTGGTGCTCTCCGGGCTGCCCCGGTCCCGCCAGAGGCGGCGGAGGCGGTCGGCGCTCGCCAGGAAACGGCCGGGGGAGCGCAGCATCAGACCGCGTTCGTTGCCCGCCGTCGACATCGCGATCCGCCATCCCTGGCCCGGCTCGCCGATCACGTCCTCGTCCGGCACGAACACCTCGTCGAGGAACAGCTCGGCGAAGGCGGGCTTGCCGTCGAGGCGGGCGATGGGACGGACCGTGACGCCGGGGGCGCGCAGGTCGAACATCAGGTAGGTCAGGCCCTGGTGGGCCTTGGCGGCGTCCGGGTCGGTGCGGAACAGGCCGAACGCGCGGTCGGCGAAGGCGGCGCGCGAGGACCAGGTCTTCTGGCCGGACAGCAGCCAGCCCCCGTCCGTGCGCACGGCCCTCGACCTGAGCGAGGCCAGGTCCGAGCCCGCCTCCGGCTCCGACCACGCCTGCGCCCAGACCACCTCGCCGGTCGCCATGGACGGAAGCACACGCGCGCGCTGCTCGGCCGTGCCGTGGTCGAAGAGGGTCGGGGCCAGGAGACTGACGCCGTTCTGACCGACGCGGCCCGGCGCGCCCGCCGCGTAGTACTCCTCCTCGAACAGCAGCCACCGTACGAGTGAGGCGTCCCGGCCGCCGTACGCCGCCGGCCAGTTCACCACCGACCAGCGGTCCGCGGCCAGCTCGGCCTCCCACGCCCGGTGCGCCGCGAAGCCCTCCTCGGTCTCCAGGGAGGGCAGCGGATCGGGCGGCACATGCGCACGGAGCCAGGCGCGGGCCTCGGCGCGGAACGCCTCGTCGGCGGCGGAGTGGATGAGATCCACGGTCGCCCTCCCTTCCTGCGAGTCCGACAGGCTCTTCCCTAACAAGTGTTTGGTAGGTTAGCGTGCTGCTATGACAAACGTCGAGGCGCCGACGTACGTTCCCGGTCACGGACTGCTGCGCGGGCGCACCGCCGTCATCACCGCGGCGGCCGGCGCCGGCATCGGCGGGGCGACCGCGCGCCGCTTCCTGGAGGAGGGCGCGCGGGTGCTGATCAGCGACGCGCACGCGCGGCGGCTGAAGGAGCACGAGGCCGAGCTGGCCCGCCAGTTCGAGGGTGCGGTGACGTCAGCGGTGTGCGACGTCACCGACGAGGCCCAGGTGCGGGCCCTGTTCGACACCGCCGTGCGGGAACACGGCCGGCTCGACGTCGTCGTCAACAACGCGGGCCTCGGCGGGACTTCGCCGCTCGTCGACATGACCGACGAGCAGTGGTCGAAGGTCCTCGACGTGACCTTGAACGGCACCTTCAGATGCACCCGGGCCGCCCTGCGCCACATGCGCGACACCGGCGGCGTGATCGTCAACAGCGCCTCCGTCGTCGGCTGGCGCGCCCAGGCAGGCCAGGCGCACTACGCGGCCGCCAAGGCGGGGGTGATGGCGCTGACCCGGTGCGCGGCGGTGGAAGGCGCCGCGTACGGGGTGCGGGTGAACGCCGTGGCGCCGAGCCTGGCCATGCACCCTCACCTGGCCAAGGTGACGACCCCGGAACTGCTGGAGGAGCTGACCGCCCGCGAGGCCTTCGGGCGCTACGCCGAACCCTGGGAGGTGGCCAACGTGATCGTGTTCCTGGCGTCGGGCTACTCGTCGTACATGACCGGAGAGATCGTCTCGGTCAGCAGCCGGCACCCCTAGGACCACAATGGACCCGTGCCGACCAAGAAGAAGCCCCAGGTGACCGTCGCCGCCCAGGCCGCCCGGCGGCGCGAACTCCTCGACACCGCCGCCGAGGTCTTCGCCGAGCAGGGCTACAACGCCACCACCGTACGCAAGATCGCCGACCACGCGGGCATGCTCGCGGGCAGCCTCTATTACCACTTCGACTCCAAGGAGTCGATGCTCGAGGAGATCCTGCGGATCTTCCTCGACGAGCTGTGGAACGGCTACGACGCGGTCCTGGAGGCCGAGCTGGGCCCGCGCGAGACGCTCGAGGCGCTGGTCACCGAGTCGTTCCGGGAGATCGACCGGCACCGGGCGGCCGTCGCGATCTACCAGAAGGAGAACCGACAGCTCATGGCGCAGGAGCGGTTCGCGTTCCTCGCCGAGTCGCAGCGCAAGTTCGAAAAGGCGTGGCTGTCCACGCTGGAGCGCGGGGTCGCGGCCCAGGTCTTCCGGGCCGATCTCGACGTCCGGCTCACCTACCGGTTCGTCCGCGACACGGTGTGGGTCGCCGCGTCCTGGTACCGGCCCGGCGGACAGCACCGCCCCGAGGAGATCGCCCGGCAGTACCTGTCGATGGTGCTGGACGGGATCGCCGTACGCACATAACCCACTGTTCCCATTGGGGAGTTGCCATGGCCGAGGCCTACATCGTCGAAGCGGTCCGTACGCCTGTCGGGCGGCGCGGAGGAGGGCTCAGCGGGGTCCATCCGGCCGACCTGGGCGCCCATGTGCTCAAGGAACTCGTCTCGCGCGCGGGCATGGACCCGGCTGTCGTCGAGGACGTCGTCTTCGGCTGTCTGGACGCCGTCGGGCCGCAGGCCGGCGACATCGCGCGGACCTGCTGGCTGGCGGCCGGGCTGCCCGAGGAGGTGCCGGGCGTGACCGTCGACCGGCAGTGCGGATCCTCGCAGCAGGCCGTGCACTTCGCCGCGCAGGGCGTGCTGTCCGGCACCCAGGACCTGGTGGTCGCGGGCGGTGTGCAGAACATGTCGATGATCCCCATCGCCTTCGCCACCCGGCAGGCCGCCGAGCCGCTCGGGCTCACCGCCGGTCCCTTCGCCGGCAGCGAGGGCTGGCGGGCCCGGTACGGGGAGAAGCCCGTCAACCAGTTCGCCGGCGCCGAGATGATCGCCGCCAAGTGGGGGATCACCCGGCAGGACCAGGAGGAGTTCGCGCTGCGCTCGCACCGGCGGGCGCTGCGGGCGATCGACGAGGGGCGCTTCGAGCGCGAGCTGGTGCCGTATGGGCAGGTCGCCGTGGACGAGGGACCGCGCCGGGACACCTCGCCGGAGAAGATGGCCGGACTGAAGCCGGTCATCGACGGCGGCACGATCACCGCCGCCTGTTCCTCACAGGTCTCCGACGGCGCGGCGGCGATGCTGCTGGCCTCGGAGCGGGCGGTGCGCGAGCATGGGCTCACGCCCCGGGCCCGGGTGCACCACCTCTCGGTGCGCGGTGAGGATCCCATCCGCATGCTCACCGCCCCGATACCCGCCACCGCCCACGCCCTGAAGAAGACCGGCCTGTCCATCGACGACATCGACCTCGTCGAGATCAACGAGGCCTTCGCGCCCGTCGTCCTGGCCTGGCTGAAGGAGACCGGCGCGGATCCCGACAAGGTCAATGTGAATGGCGGGGCCATAGCTCTGGGGCATCCGCTGGGCGCGACCGGAGTGAAGCTGATGACGACGCTGCTGCATGAACTGGAGCGCACGGGCGGTCGGTTCGGACTCCAGACCATGTGCGAAGGCGGAGGACAGGCCAATGTGACGATCATCGAGAGGCTGTGAGACGCCGACAGGTGTCCTCCGCCTCCTTCATGATCCGCTCCACCAGCTCCGCGCACGACGGCAGGTCGTCGATCACCCCGGCGACCTGCCCGGATGCCATCACCCCCAGATCCGTACGGCCGTCCACCATGGACGCCTTCAGCAGTATCGGCGTGTTCGCGGCGAGCAGGACCTGGCTGAAGGTCAGGTCCTTGCCGTGCCGGAGCGCGCGACCGTCCCTGAGCATCCGGCGCCAGCTCGTGCCGGACAGCTTCCGGTAGCCGGCCGCCCTGCGGACCGCCTGGAGAAGGGCCCGCGCGCGTCCGGAGTGCTCCAGGGCGTCGACCAGTTCCGTGCGCAGCATGCGGTGGGGCAGGCCGTCCACGGCCGTCGTGACCGTGACGTCCCGTACCGTCGCCGCCAGATACCGTGCCTTGACCGCCTCCGGCACCGTCGAGTCCGAGGTCAGCAGGAACCGCGTGCCCATGGCGACGCCCGCCGCCCCATAGGCCAGCGCCGCGACCAGTCCCCGCCCGTCGAAGAAGCCGCCCGCCGCCACGACCGGTATCTCCACGGCGTCCACCACCTGCGGCAGCAGCACCGTCGTCGCCACCTCACCGGTGTGCCCGCCGCCCTCCCCGCCCTGCACGATCACGGCGTCCGCACCCCAGGCGGCGACCTTCTCGGCATGCCGCCGGGCGCCGATCGACGGGATGACGACGACGCCCGCCTCCTTGAGCCCGGTCATCAGCTCACGGGAGGGCGCGAGGGCGAAGGAGGCGACCCGCACCCCCTCGTCGATCATCACGCTCACCCGGTCGCCGGCGTCCGAGGCGTTCGCCCGCAGGTTCACCCCGAACGGCGCGTCCGTACGGGACTTGACCTCGCGTATCGCCGCGCGCAGCCGGTCCACCGTCATCGTCGCCGAAGCCAGGATGCCCAGCGCCCCCGCGTTCGCCGTCGCCGAGACCAGCCGCGGCCCCGCCACCCAGCCCATCCCCGTCTGCACGATCGGATGGCGGACCCCGACCAGCCGGGTCAGCGGCGTCTCCATCACGCACCGACCTCCCTGGCCCGCGTGTTCCCCGGGTCGAGCACCTCGCGGATGAGCCGCAGCTCCTCGGCGGTGGGCGGGCGGGTGCGCGGGACGTTGTCCGGGACGGCCAGCTCGAACGAGGTCGCCTCCCGCACCTGCTCCGGTGCGACCCCCGGATGGAGCGAGACCGGCCGCATCGAGTGGTCCGGGGTGCCGAAGTCGAAGACGCCCAGGTCGGAGACGACACGGGGGATGCGGTGGTAGCGGGCGGCGTCGCCCACGCGGTCGTAGCCGACGCCGCACACCATGTCGACCTTCTCCACGAAGACCCGCCGGGAGTGCCTGGGGATCCAGTAACTGGTCGGGTTGTTGAGCGTGTTGACCGGTGCCCCCCGCACCCCCAGCAACTGCCGCTTCGGCCGCTCCCAGTCGCCGATGCACGAGATGTTCTGGTTGCCGTACCGGTCGATCTGGCTCGCGCCCATCATCACGTGCCGTCGGCCACCGGTGACCAGGGTGAGGTGCTGCCGATAGGGCAGCCAGCCCTCGACGGTGCCGTCCGGCGCGACGAGCAGCGCCTCCCCGTCGGTCAGCAGCAGGTCCGGCGCGAAGGTGCGGCGCGCCAGCCGGGCACCGATGGCCGGGATCAGGCCCATCGGGCTGGCCAGCACCTCCCCGTTGCCCCGCCAGGCCTCGGCGCAGGCGATCACGCAGTACTCGGCGCGGGTGACGTCCGCGGACCCGGCGCCCGTGACCTCCGTCATGACCTTCATGCCCCCTCCCTGACCGCCGACTGGTACGCCTGCTCGTCCCCGCCCAGGAACCGTGCCGCGAACTCGGGCCAGGGCGTGCTCGCATACGTCTTCTGGAAGGCCTCGTCCCGGCCGTAGTCGGGTGCGCAGGACGTGAAGTGCGCGCCGTTCGGGGCCTCGACGACCCCCGTCACGGTGTGCCGCTTGATCAGCAGCGACTGCGGGGGCGCCTCCTTCGTCAACTCGGCCGTGTCGACGATCCGTTCGCACGAGACGTAAGCGGTCTCCGCCGCCTCGCAGAACAGGTCGTCGAAGTACGGGTCGGGGCCCAGATACTGTCCGTTGCCCTGCCGGTCGGCCCGGCCGACATGGACCAGGGCCGCGTCGAGCCGCAGGGCCGGCATGGCCACGAACCTCTCCCCGTCGTCGTACGGCGAAGTCACCGTCCGCAGGCCCGGATTGACCCGCATGACGTCCGAACCGATCCCGGCCCGCACCGGCAGGAACGGCAGCCGGTTCGCGGCGGCGTGCAGTCCCCACATGAACATCGCCTCGTCGATCTCCATCAGTTCGAAGGCGCCGCCCTCACGGGCCGCGCGGTAGTGCGGCTCCAGCGGGATCGAGTCGAGGGTGACGAAGGGGGTGACCAGCTTGCGGATGCGTCCGGCGGCCGCCAGCATGCCGACGTCGGGGCCGCCGTAGGAGACGATCGTGAGGTCGGTGACGCCGGAGCGCAGCAGGGCGCGCACCAGGGCCATCGGCTTGCGGCGCGAGCCCCAGCCGCCGATGCCCAGGGTCATGCCGTCGCGCAGCCGGGACACGACCTCGTCCGCGGTCGTCGTCTTGTCGCTCACTCAGCCACCGTCCTTTCCGAACCCGTCCCGGACCCGGTCGGCCACCCCGCTGAGGTTCGCCTCGAACGTGAAGCCCTGCTCGAAGCGGTAGCTGCGGCGGACGTCGACCGGATCGATGCCGTTGATCGCGGCCTTGGCCAGGCGCAGCAGTTGCCCGTCCTTCGCGGCGATCTCGCGCGCCAGCTCCAGCGCGGCGGCGCGCAGTTCCGCACGCGGCACGAGGCGCCACACCGAGCCGTGCGCATGCAGCTCGGCCGCCGTCGCCGTGCGCGAGGTGTAGTACAGGGCGCGCATCAGATGCTGGGGGACCAGCCGGGCCAGATGCGTGGCCGCACCCAGCGCGCCGCGGTCCAGCTCGGGTAGCCCGAAGGTGGCGTCCTCGCTCGCCACGATCGCGTCCGCGTTGCCCACCAGGCCGATGCCGCCGCCCAGGCAGTAGCCGTGCACGGCGGCGACGACCGGGACCTCGCAGTCGTAGACCGCGGCGAAGGCGTCCGCGCAGGCGTGGTTGACGCCGATCAGCGCACTGTGCCCGTCCCGCTGTATCTCCTTGATGTCCACGCCCGCGTTGAACCCGCGCCCCTCCGCCGCGAGCACGACACACCGGGTCTCCGGATCGCGGCCCGCCGCCCGCACGGCGTCGGCCAGGGCGGACCAGCCGGCCACCGGCAGGGCGTTCACCGGCGGGAAGTCGACCGTGACGACGGCGATTCCCTCTTTTCCCGCCTTTCCCTCTTTCTCGGGCCCCTTTTCCGGGGACGAGGTGGAGACACCCATGGACGCATCAGCTACCTTCGCACTCAGCCGCTTTCCACCAAACATTTGTTAGGTGTGTGGCTTCGAAGCTAGCAGTCGACGCAGACGAGCGGGAGAGCCTGTGGATAACTCTCACGAGCCGCGACTGACCGGCCGGACCGTCGTCGTCACCGGCGGCACGCGAGGCGTCGGAGCCGGGATCGCGCGGGCCTTCGCCGCGGCCGGCGCCGAGGTCGTGACCTGCGCGCGCAGACCACCCGAAGTCCCGGTCGAGGGCGTCGGGTTCAGGCCCGTCGACCTGCGCGACCCGGCAGCCGTACGGGCCTTCTTCGCCGCCCTGCCCCGCCTCGACGTCCTCGTCAACAACGCGGGCGGCACACCGTACCGACGGCTGACGGACGCGGACGCGGAGCGGCATGCCCGTGTCATCGAGCTGAACCTCGTCGCCCCGCTGACGGTGTCGCTGGCCGCGTACGAGCGACTGAAGCGGTCGAGGGGCTCGGTCGTGATGGTCGGCAGCGTCAGCGGCAACCGTCCCTCGCCCGGCTCGGCGGCCTACGGGGCGGCCAAGGCCGGGCTGGACAGCCTGGCCCGCTCGATGGCGGTCGAGTGGGCGCCGGAGGTGCGCGTCAACACCCTCGTCGTCGGCATGGTCCGCACCGAGCTGGCCCACCTCCACTACGGAGGCGAGGACGGCATCGCCGACGTCTCCCGCACCGTGCCGCTCGGCCGGCTCGCCGAACCCGCCGACGTCGGCGCGGCGGCCGTCTTCCTCGCCTCCGACGCCGCCGCCTACATCAGCGGGGCGAGCCTGCTCGTGCACGGCGGGGGCGAGCGGCCCGCGTTCCTGGACGCCGCAACGGTCAACAAGGAGGCATGACATGAACCGGATGTGTGAGGGGCGGGTCGTCGTGGTCACCGGCGCGGGGCGGGGGCTCGGGCGCGCGCACGCGCTCGCGTACGCCGCCGCCGGGGCGAAGGTCGTCGTCAACGACCTCGACGTGGGCCTCGACGGCACCCGCGGCGCCGGGGGACGGGCCCCCGCCGACAGCCCCGCCCGCCAGGTCGTCGCCGAGATCCGCGCGGCGGGCGGTGAGGCCGTGGCGCACGGCGGTGACATCGCGACCGGGGCCGGGGCGGCCTCCCTGGTGGCGGCCACGCTGGAGACGTACGGCCGACTCGACACCCTCGTCAACAACGCCGGGTTCCTGCGCGACCGGATGCTGGTCAACCTCGACGAGGACGACTGGGACGCCGTCGTACGCGTCCACCTCAAGGGTCACTTCCTCCCCCTGAAGCACGCGGCCGCACACTGGCGGGCCGAGGCCAAGGCGGGGCGTACGCCGGTCGCGCGGATCGTCAACACCAGCAGCGGGGCAGGGCTGCTGGGCTCGCTCGGGCAGTCCGGCTACAGCGCCGCGAAGGCCGGAATCATCGGCCTCACCCTGGTCGCGGCGGCCGAACTGGCCCGCTACGGCGTCCAGGTCAACGCGATCGCCCCGGCGGCCCGCACCCGCATGACGGAACGCACCTTCGCGGAGTCCATGGCGGCCCCGGACGCCGGCTTCGACGCCATGGCCCCGGAGAACGTCTCCCCCCTGGTCGTCTGGCTGGGCTCGGCGGCGAGCGAGGGCGTCACGGGCCGGGTCTTCGAGGCGGAGGGCGGCCGGATCACCGTCATGGAGGGCTGGCGGGCGGGGCCGACGGCCGACAAGGGAGCGCGGTGGACGCCGGAGGAGGCCGGGGAGACGGCGCTCAAGCTGCTGGGGGAGGCGGAGGTGCCGGGGGCCGTGTACGGGACGTGAGCGGACCTGCGCTGCGGGCACTGGCATGTCGTGATCGGGTGCTTGCGGGTGCGTCGGCCTCTGGTGGTGATGTGCTTGCGCGGGTGCGTGGGCCTCTGGTGGTGATGTGCCTGCGCGGGTGCGTCGGCCTCTCATGGTGATGCGCATGCGCCTGTCGTGGTCAGGTGCCTGGGCCGCGCGCACCGGCCCCTCGTGGTCAGGCCTGCGCGGGTCAAACCGTCCCTCGTGGACACGCCCGCGCCGCGCGCATCACCCCCTCGTGGTCACACGCCCGCGCCGCGCGCACCACCCCCGCGTGATCAGGCACCCGCGCGCGGGGTACACCGCCCCCGTGGGCCAGCCTGCGAGGGCCGCGCTCTACGTGTCGCACTCCAGCACCGTCCGGCACAACCCGCACCGCGCCCTGACCCGCCCCCGCACCGGCACCCGGATCCGCTGTCGGCACGTCGGACACGGGAACGACACCCGCAGCGGGCCCCGTCCATCCGGCGTGAACGTGTACGACACGCCCGGCCGCGGCCCGGCCCCGTGATGGTCCTGGGCGTGCCGGCGGTCGCGGGCGTAGCGGCGGCGGCCCGCCCAGCCGGCCGACGTCAGCGGGGGCTGCTGCTCGTCGCGGCGGGCCTCGGCCATGCCCTTGCCGTACGCCGTGTAGGCCTGCGGGCTGGTGAACCACACCGACGGGTCCTCGGCGAACAGCAGCGCCCGCTTGGCCAGGACGTAGCCGAACTCCTCCGGCGTCAGATACCCCAGCTTCTGCGAGGACGCCGCGTCCTCCCGGTAGGCGTCGAGGAGCAGCCAGCCCGCGCCCAGATACGTCGTCGCCGTGTCCGTGAGGATCTCGTTGTCGCGCGTGCCCGGGAAGGACAGGCCCAGGCGGTGCAGATACACATGCATCACCTCGTGGGCGAGGGCCGCGCCGATGTCCCGGCGATGGCTGCGGAAGCGGTCGTTCAGCTCGACGAAGTACTCGGGCCCGGCGGCGAGTTCGACGTTCGCCGCGTGGCTCATCTCCCGGAAGCCGACGATCATCCGGGCGTCCGGCAGGTGGTAGTGCCGCACCAGCTCGCGGGCCACCCGCTGCGCGCCCAGATACAGATCGTCGGTGTCGCAGAACGCCACGTCGGCCGGTGCCACGCTCGTCGCGAACGTCTGGATCGTGTCGTACGACAGCCGCTTGTAGAGCGCGTTGATGGAGGCCCGCACCATCTCCAGGTGCGGGAAGCCGTGCTGGACCGGTCCGCCGTTCGCCACGCCCTTACCCCCATGACGCCTTGAACCCGATTCCACTCTACGGGGATGTGAGGGGATTTTCCCTGGTGAGGTTCCATGCCCGGGACGTGAGATCCGTCCTTGTCATGAACGCCGCTCGATCTTCATACTCCGGGTCGCTCAACCCCCCATGAAAGGACCGACGTTGAGCCATCACATATCCAGGAGAAGCGGTCTTTCCCTGGCGAAGAGAGCGGCGGCGGTCGGCGCGGTCGCACTCGCGGTCGCCTCCCTCCAGCCGGTCAGCGCACAGGCCGCGTCCACCCGTGTCGTCGGGGGAACGGCTGCCGCGCAGAACGAGTTCCCGTTCATGGTCCATCTGTCGATGGGCTGTGGCGGCGCGCTCTACAAGAAGGACGTCGTGCTGACCGCGGCCCACTGCATCCCGGGCGGCTCCGGCAACAACACCCGCATCACCGTCACCGCGGGTGTCAACGACCTCAACTCGTCCGCCGCGATCAAGGTCAAGTCGACCAAGGTCAAGGTGGCCCCGGGCTACAACGGCACCGGCAAGGACTGGGCGCTGATCAAGCTCGCCCGGCCCGTCAACAAGCCGACGCTGAAGATCGCCACCACGGGCAAGTACAACCGCGGCATGTTCACGATCGCCGGATGGGGCGACACCCGGGAGGGAGCCGGCACGGGCACGACCAAGCTCCGTAAGGCCACCGTCCCCTTCGTCGCCGACCGCGTGTGCAAGCGCCACTACGGCAGCCAACTGGTGTCGAAGGAGGAACTGTGCGCCGGCTGGCAGAGCGGCGGCATCGACACCTGCCAGGGCGACTCCGGCGGCCCCATGTTCCGCAAGGACGACGCGGGCAAGTGGATCCAGGTCGGCATCGTGAGCTGGGGCGACGGCTGCGCCCGCACCGGTGTGCCCGGCGTCTACACCGAGGTCAGCCACTTCGCGAGGGACATCGCCCGGGCGGCGTCCGCGCTGTAGGCGACCGGCGCGGCCAGGGGCGTCGTACGGATCGGGTCGGTTGAGCCAGGCCGCGCCTTTCGGCCGACCCGAGCCGGGGCCGACGGGGGTGTTGCCCGCGCGAGCCGAGCGAACCCGGCGCGGGCCGGGCACGCGGCGCCGGCATGATCCGAACGGCAGACCCCGGGTGCGTCAGACGGCCCGGAGCACCGGGGCGCCCGCCTCGCCGGACCCCCACCGGGCCGTCCCCTCCAGCTCCAGCAGCCACACCTCGTTGCCGCCCTCGCGCAGCACCGGCCCCGGGACGTACAGCGAGCGCTGCGGGCCGGCCGACCAGTACCGGCCCAGAGCGAAGCCGTTGACCCACACGAACCCCCGGGTCCAGCCCGGCAGCTCGAGGCGGGCGTCACCGGCGCCCCGCACCGTGACGCCACCCCGGTACAGCCCCGGTGCGCCGTCCTCCGGCAACTCCCGCGACGGCACCGCCCGGACCGCCCCGACGTCGTCCAGCGCCTCCAGCCGCAGCCCACGCGCGCGTACGTCGTGCAGATACTGCCGCTCGTGCAGGAGGCCCCCGGTGATCCCCTTGGGCTCGCCCAGGCGCGGCCCGTAGTTGACCCTCCCCAGCGACTCCACCCACAGCTCCACGCGCGCGTGCCCGGCGACAGGGTCCTTGAGGCATGCGTCGTCCTCGGTGAGCACCCCGGCCCGCTCCCCGTCGACGTACACCACGGCCAGGTCCCGCAGCCCGCGCACCGTCAGCGGATACGGCTGCCGCGGCCCGGGCACCGTCACCTCGTACCGCACCAGTCCCCGCTCGACGCCCAGGTCCTCGAAGGTGGGCGGGACGGGACCGGACGTCTCCGGCTCGCCCAGCGCCTGAAGTACGGCGTCCAGGGGCGCCCAGTCGGTCAGGGCCACCTCGGCCGGGGCACTCAACGCGGCGGGGGCGGGCGGGACTTCGGGCAGGGGGCCGTCGGCGTACTCGGCGAGGACCTCGCGGAAGGCCCGGAACTTCTCGGTGGGGAGGCCGTACTCGTCGACCGGGGCGTCGTAGTCGTACGACGTCACATCGGGCTCCAGCGGGCCGTCGTGCAGCGCGCCGCCGCCCCGGTTGGCGCCCGCCCAGCCCGCGAAGCTCGTGCCGCCGTGCGCCATGTACAGGTTGACCGAGGCCCCGCACTCCAGGATCTCCCGCAGGGCGGCCGCCGCGTCGCCGGGGTCCCGTACGGCATGCTCGCCGCCCCAGTGGTCGAACCAGCCGCACCAGAACTCCATGCACATCAGCGGGCCCCAGGCGCGATGCCGGCGCAGCGTCTCGAACGCCACGCGCGCGTGCGAGCCGAAGTTCACCGTCGCCAGGACGCCCGGGAGCGAGCCGCCGCAGAGCATGTGGTCCTCGGGGCCGTCCGACGTGAACAGCGGGACCGTGACACCGAGTTCGCGCAACAGGTCCGCCAGGCGGCGCAGATACTCCGCGTCCGAGCCGTAGCTGCCGTACTCGTTCTCGACCTGCACCATGATCACCGGTCCGCCGCGGTCGATCTGCCGGGACACGATCTCGGGCAGCAACCGCCCGAACCAGCCCGCCACGCGCCCCATATAGCGCTCGTCGCGCGTACGCGCGCGTGCGCCCGCCTCGGCCGTCACCCAGTACGGCAGCCCGCCGTTCTCCCACTCGGCGCAGATGTACGGCCCGGGCCGCACGATCGCCCACAGCCCCGCCTCCCGGACGGCGTCCAGGAACCGCCCGAGCGCGGCCACGTCCCGGACCTGCCCCGGCCGCGGCTCGTGGAGGTTCCACGGCACATACGTCTCCACACAGTTGAGGCCCATCGTCCGCAGCATCGCCAGCCGGTGCCCCCACTGAGCCTCGTGCACCCGGAAGTAGTGCAGCGCACCGGACAGCAGCCGCACCGGCCGCCCGTCCAGCAGGAAGTCTTCGTCCCCCACCGTGAACTCGCTCATGCGCCCCACCCTCGCCCCTGGCGCAGGTCAGGGTCCATGGACAAAGATCGGCGCTGCTTGGACCGAAGAGGCGGAAGGGAGACGGACCGATGTACCACACCTGGATGCGTTTCTTCACGCCCGGCCCCGCCCACCACCGCCTCGGCCTGGTCTGCCTCGGCGTCGGCCTCCAGTACGGCGCGCTGCCCACCGTCGGACCCAGGGTCCTGGACCACCACGTCGCCGTCGTGATCAGCACCGGCGGCGGCTGGTACGCCGACCCCGACGGACGCCGCAGGACCGTCACCGCGCCCGCCCTGCTGTGGCTCACCCCCGGCGTCCCGCACCACTACGCGCCCGACCCCACCGCCGGCTGGGACGAGGGCTTCGTCGACTTCGCCGGACCCGCCACCGCCTCGTACACCGAACTCGGCTACATCGAGCCGGACCGCCCCGTGGTGCCCCTCTCCGACGCCTTGGGCCCGCGTGCCGTCATCGGCCGCATGGCCCGCGCCGCCCGCCGCGACAACCCGCTCCTGGAGGTCGAGACCGGCGCCGCCGTCCACGAACTCCTCGTCGCCCTGCGCCGCGCGCGTGCCGACCTCGCCCCGGACGGCGACCTCGTCCTCAAGGCCCTCGCCCGCGACGCCTGCCTCCCGCTGACCGTCGCCGACCACGCCGCCCGGCACGGCATGACCCCCGCCGAGCTGCGCACGGCCGTGCGCAGGGGCGCCGGATGCAGCCCCAAGGACTATCTGCTCGGCATCCGCCTGGGCCGCGCCAAGGAACTCCTCGCCGCCACCGAGCTCCCCGTGGCGGCCGTCGCCCGCCGCGTCGGCTACGACGACCCCGCCTACTTCTCCCGCCTGTTCGCCCGCCGCGTCGGCACGGCCCCGGTCCGCTTCCGCGCCCAGCAGGGCCGCACCGTGCCCGGCGGCTGGAGCAACCAGGTCCCCGACCCCGACGACCCACCCGTGATCGAACGCACGACCGCCCGAGGCGCCCCGTAGGCTGAGCCCCCATGACCAGCAACACGTTCCCAGGCGAAGTCGACCCCGCAGTCCGCGAGGAGCTCGCCCGGCTGCGCGACAGCATCGACAACATCGACGCGGCCGTCGTCCACATGCTCGCCGAACGCTTCAAGTGCACCCAGCAGGTCGGTCACCTCAAGGCCCGCCACCAGCTTCCGCCCGCCGACCCCGCCCGCGAGGCCCGCCAGATCGCCCGGCTGCGCACCCTCGCCGAGAACGCCAAGCTCGACCCCGCCTTCGCCGAGAAGTTCCTGAACTTCATCATCGCCGAGGTGATCCGGCACCACGAGAGCATCGCCGAGGACACCGTCAACGGCGCTGCGCCCACGGCGAACCGACGCCCGTCGGCCCTCCCGGGGGAGTGACACGACGGCCCGCGCGGGGCATGCTGCGCTGTGCACTCCATGCCAACTGACACGCACTCCCCGTCAGCGCCCGGACACACCCTGAATGTCCATGCGGGAGGGACGTCGGGCCATGCAGTCGGATGCCAAGATCCTCATCGTGGACGACCACGAGGAAACGCTGTACGCCCTGGAGAGCTCCCTGGCTCCGCTCGGCTACCGGCTCGCCCGTGCCACCAGCGGTGACGAGGCGCTCAAGCAGGTGCTGCGCGGCCAGGTCGGCCTTCTGCTCCTGGACGTCCGCATGCCCGGCGTCAGCGGTCTTGACGTGGTCCGGTACATGCGGCGCGTGGAACAGACCCAGAACATACCGGTCATCCTGCTCACCGGCTTCGGCGCGGACCACGAACTGACCGCCGGCGCCTTCGAACTCGGCGTCGCCGACCTGGTCATGAAGCCCACCGACCCCTGGGTGCTGCGCACCAAGGTCCGCTACCTGTACGACGCCCACCAGCGCCAGCGCGTGCTGGAGGAGGAGGTCCGGGAACTGCGCGCCCTGGTCAAGGGCACGGCCGAGGCCGAAGAACCCCACCCGGGCCCGGCCCTGACCCACCCGGACGCCCGCGTTCCGCCACAGCGCGACAGTCCCGCCGCGACATCGGCCAACGACCGGACATGACACCCAACGGGAACCGGACATGACGCCCGCCGAGAATCGGACATAGCGCGCGTAGTGATCCGGCTCTGTGCCTTGTCAGTGCCATCAGGCAGCATGTCCTGCATGTCCGTACTCACGCGCGACGAAGCGCAGACCCGTGCCCGGCTCCTCGACGTCCATCGCTACGCGATCGAACTCGATCTGACGACCGGGGACGAGACCTTCGACTCCCGTACCGTCATCGAGTTCACCGCGCGCGCCGACGCGGACACGTTCGTCGAGATCAAGCCCGCCGAGCTGCGCTCCGTCACGCTGGACGGACAGCCCCTGGACCCGGACACCCTGGACGGCGAGCGGCTGCCGCTGAAGAACCTCACCGCCGGCGAGCACGAGCTGCGCGTCGACGCGGCCATGCGCTACTCCCGCACCGGCGAGGGCATGCACCGCTTCACCGACCCCACCGACGGCGAGACCTACCTCTACACCCAGCTCGCGATGGACGACTGCAAGCAGGTCTTCCCGGCCTTCGACCAGCCCGACCTCAAGGCCGTCTTCGACCTGTCCGTCACCGCCCCCGAGGGCTGGACCGTCCTCGCCAACGGCATCACCGAGCACCTCGGCGACGGCCGCTGGCAGGCCGCGCGCACCCCGCTGATCCCCACCTACCTCGTCGCCCTCGCCGCCGGCCCCTGGCACTCGGTGCGCACCGAGCACCGCGGCCTGCCCTTCGGCATCCACTGCCGCCGCTCCCTGGCCCCCCACCTGGACGCGGACGCCGACGAACTGCTCCAGGTCACCCGGCAGTGCTTCGACCGCTTCCACGAGAAGTTCGACGAGCCCTACCCCTTCGACTCCTACGATCAAGCGTTCGTCCCCGAGTTCAACGCCGGCGCCATGGAGAACCCCGGACTGGTCACCTTCCGCGACGAGTTCGTCTTCCGCTCCGCCGTCACCGACACCGAGCGGCAGACCCGCGCGATGGTCATCGCCCACGAGATGGCCCACATGTGGTTCGGCGACCTCGTCACCCTGCGCTGGTGGGACGACATCTGGCTGAACGAGTCCTTCGCCGAGTACATGGGCTACCAGATCTGCGCCGAGGCCACCCGCTTCGGCGACACCTGGGTCGACTTCGGCGTCGCCCGCAAGGCCTGGGGCTACGACGCCGACCAGCGCCCCTCCACCCACCCGGTGGCCCCCGAGGGCGTCGAGGACACCGCCTCCGCCATGCTCAACTTCGACGGCATCTCCTACGCCAAGGGTGCCTCCGCGCTGCGCCAGCTCGTGGCCTGGCTCGGCGAGAAGGACTTCCTCGCCGGCATCAACACCCACTTCGCCCGCCACAAGTTCGCCAACGCCACCCTGGCCGACTTCATCGACTCCCTCGCCACCGCCACCGAACGCGATGTCCACGCCTGGGCCGACACCTGGCTGCGCACCACCGGCGTCGACACCCTCACCCCGGCCGTCACGCCCGGCGACAACGGCACGTACACGCTCACCGTCGACCACGCGGGCAGCCGCCCGCACCGCATCGCCGTCGGCCTGTACGACCAGGACCTGGGCGACGACGAGGGCCACCTCACCCTGCGCGAACGCCTCGACCTCGACGTCCCGCAGAGCGCCCCGCAGCCCATCGGCAAGCGCCCGGCCCTGCTGCTGCTCAACGACGGCGACCTGACCTACGCCAAGGTCCGCTTCGACACCGGATCCTTCGAGACGGTCCGCGCGCGCCTCGCCGGCCTGCCGGACCCGCTCACCCGCGCGGTCGTCTGGAACGCGCTGCGTGACGCCGTCCGCGACGGTGAACTGGCCGCCACCGCCTACCTGGAGACCGCCCGCACCCACCTCCCGCACGAGACCGACCTCGCCATCGTGCAGGGCGTCCTCGCCTTCGCCTCCACCCAGGTCGCCGACCAGTACCTCCCCGCCGAGCAGCGGCCCGCCGCGCTGAGCACGCTCTCCGCCCTGTGCCGCGACCTGATCCGCCGCACCGAGGACGGCGACAACCCCGGCCTGCGCCTGATCGCCGTACGCCACTTCATCGGCGTCGCCGCCCACCCCGACACGATCGCCGCCTGGCTCGCCGACGGCACCGTGCCCGGCGGGCCCGAGCTCGACCCCGAGCTGCGCTGGCGCGTCCTGGGCCGGCTCGCCGCGCTCGGCGCCGTCGACGAGGCCGCCATCGCCGCCGAGCTGGAGCGCGACCCGAGCGCCTCCGGCCAGGAGGGCGCCGCCCGCTGCCGGGCCGCCCTGCCCGACGAGGACGCCAAGGCCAGGGCCTGGGAGGCGATGTTCGCCACCGACGAGGGCACCGACCTGTCCAACCACATGCTCACCGCGACCGCCCAGGGCTTCTGGCAGCCCGAACAGGCCGATCTCCTACGGCAGTACGTGCCGCGCTTCTACAAGGACGCGGTCGCCCTGGCCGCCCGCCGCGGCCCCGCCATCGCCGCCGCCGTCGGCCGCTACGCCTTCCCGGTGTACGCCGTCGACGCCGACTCCCTGCGCCTGGGCGAGGAATGCCTGCGCGACGACGAGCCGATCCCGGCGCTGCGACGCAGGCTCGCCGACCAACTCGACGATCTGGCACGGGCGTTGAGGGTGCGGGAGGCGCAGGAGGGTTAGTACTTCCGAGGTAGGGGGCGCCGGTTCTTCCGGCCGCCCCCTACTCCGCCGAACGCGGCACACGGCACCCGACACGCTTTCCCCGCACGAAAGTACCCCCTTTCGGGTTCCGCTCATTGGGCTTTTCGGGCGCCACCGTGCATCCGGGTACAAGCTGGAAGTCCCTCTTGCCCAGCGCCCGGGAGGACACGATGAGCACGCCGTCGCTCGCGTCAGGCCCTGAAGGTCCCCACGCCCTGCGGCCGTTGCTCGACACCGTCCTGGACGCGCTCGACGAGGGCGCGCGGGCACGCGGGGGTCCGCTGCCCCCGGGCGGCCCGGACGCGGTGGCCGCGCGCGTGCGGGCCGCGGTCGGGGACGTACTGCCGGACCAGGGCGATCCGAACGCCCTCCACACCGTCGTCCGAGCCCTGGCGGAGGCCGCCGCCGACCCCGCGGACCCCTTCTGCACCGCCCACCTCCACTGCCCGCCCCTCGCCGTCGCGACGGCCGCCGACCTCGCCGCCTCCGCCCTCAACCCGTCGCTCGACTCCTGGGACCAGGCGCCGGGCGCGTCGGAGCTGGAGGCGCTGGTGACGGGGGCGCTCGCGCGGGAGGTGTTCGGGGACGGGGGAGCGCACGCTCGGGAGCTGTTCGGGGACAGGGGGGCGCTCGCGCCGGAGGTCTTCGGAGGCAGGGGAGGCCACCTGCGGGAGGACTTCGGGGACAAGGGGGTGTTCGCGCCGGAGGTCTTCGGAGGCAGGGGAGCGCACATGCGGGAGGACTTCGGGGACAGGGGAGCCCTCGCGCCCGAGGTCTTCGGGGACAAGGGGGCGCACGGGCGGGAGGTGTCCGGGGGAGGGGCGCGCGGCGGCAGTACACCTCGGCGATCCCCCTCCGCACTGATCACCACCGGAGGCACCGAATCCAACCAACTCGCCCTCCTCCTGGCCCGAGAGACGCACGGCGCCGGCGTGCGCCTCCTCCACGGGGCCAACGCGCACCACTCGGTGCCCCGCGCCGCCTGGCTGCTGGGACTGGCCGCGCCCGTCGTCGTGCCCGCCCCCGCCGGTGCCCTCGACCCCGCCGCACTGGACGAGGCCCTCACCGAGCTGACCGGACCGCACCTCGTCGTCGCCACCGCCGGCACCACCGACGCCGGGATCGTCGACCCGCTCCCCGAGATCGCGGCCCTGTGCGCGGCCCACGGCGCCCGGCTCCACGTGGACGCCGCCTACGGCGCGGGCCTGCTCTTCAGCGGCCGGTACCGCGACCGGCTGACCGGCCTCGCCGCCGCCGACACCGTCGGCCTCGACCTGCACAAACTGGGCTGGCAGCCCGTGGCCGCGGGCCTCCTCGCCGTCCGCGACCCGGGCGACCTGGCCGCGCTGCACCACCGCGCCGACTACCTCAACGCCGACGACGACACCGAGGCGGGCCTGCCCGACCTGCTCGGCCGCTCCCTGCGCACCAGCCGCAGACCCGATGTCCTCAAGATCGCCGTCACCCTCAAGACCCTCGGCCGCAGCGGCCTCGGCCGACTGGTCGAGCAGGTCTGCGACGCCGCCCGCGAGTTCGCCGCCCTCGTCCACGACCACCCCGGCTTCGAGCTCTACGACCGGCCCACCCTCAGCACGGTCCTGTTCCGGCCCGCACACGCCGCCGACGACACCGTCGCCGCCGTACGCCGAAGGCTCCTCACCGAAGGCCGCGCCGTCCTCGGCCGGGCCCGCATAGACGGACGCCTGTGGCTGAAGGCCACCCTCCTCAACCCCCGCACGCGCCCGGTCGACCTGGCCGCCCTCCTGAAACTGGTGGAAGGAAACACCCCCGGATGAGCCCGCAGACGACTCCCCACCCAGGCCCCGACGCGAACCCCGGCCCGCCCCACACCTCGACCACGCCCCCCAACCTGCGAGACGAGACTTCCGGCCCGCAAGCGCAGGCTCCGGGCCTGCAAGCCCAGGCCCCCGCCCCGCGAACCCATGCTCCGGGCTCGCGAGGCGAGGCCTCCGGCCCGCACGCCCAGACCTCCGGCCCGCATGCCCAGACCCCCGGCCCGCATGCCCAGACCCCCGACCTGCGAGGCGAGACTCCCGGCCCACGAGCCCAGCCCCCTGGCCCGAGAGCCCAAGCCCCCGGCCCGCAAGCCGAGCCCCCCGACACCCGAGGCCAAGCCCCGGACACTCGAGGCCAAGCTCCCGACACCCGCGGCCAAGCCCCCGACACCCCCCGAGACCTCGTCGGCATCGGTGTCGGCCCCTTCAACCTCTCCCTGGCCGCTCTCGCCCACCCGCTCGCCGAACTCGACGCCGTCTTCTACGAACAGCGCACCGCCTTCTCCTGGCACCCGGGGCTGCTCATCGACGGCTCCCGCGTCCAAGTCCCCTTCCTCGCCGACCTGGTGACGCTCGCCGACCCCGCCAGCCCCTGGTCGTTCCTCAACTTCCTCAAGGCCCGCGACCGGCTCTTCCCGTTCTATTTCTCCGAGCGCTTCCACATCCAGCGCGCCGAGTACGACGCCTACTGCCGCTGGGTCTGCGAGAACCTCGGCGCACTGCGCTTCGGCCACCAGGTCGACGCGGTTCGCTTCAACCCCGAACGCGACGTCTTCGAGGTCGACTTCACCCGCATCGCCCCCGACGGGGAGGCGGAGGCGCTGGGGCGGACGTATACCAAGAACATCGTCCTCGGCATCGGCACCGAGCCCCACGTCCCCGACCCGCTGCGGCCTCTCGTCGACGCGCCCAACGTCCCCGTGATCCACGCCGCCGACTATCTCGACCACCGCGAGACCCTGCTCGCCGCCGAGCACATCACCGTCATCGGCTCCGGACAGTCGGGCGCGGAGATCTTCCTGGACCTGCTCCGGCACCGCCCCGCCGGACGCGAGAAGCTGCACTGGCTCGGCCGCAGCGAGGCCTTCGCGCCCATGGAGTACTCCAAGCTCGGCCTGGAGCACTTCACCCCCGACTACACCCGCTACTTCCAGGCCTTGTCCGAACCGGTCCGCGACCAGCTCGTCGCCTCCCAGTGGCAGCTCCACAAGGGCATCGACGCCGCCACCCTCGCCGCCATCCACGACGAGCTCTACCGCCGCACCCTGCACGGCGGCTGGCCCGACACGGTCCTCACCCCGGGCGTCCGGGTCCGCACCGCCGGCCGCCTCGCCACCACCAAGGTGGAGCTCCACCTGGAGCACATCCACCAGAACACCCGCTCGCGCATGACCACCGACGCGGTCGTCCTGGCCACCGGCTACCGCGAGCGCTCCCTCGACCGCCTCCTCGCCGGTCTCGACCCCTACATGCGCCGCGACAGCCAGGAGCGCCCACGTGTCGACGACCGGTACCGGCTGGTCCTGGACCCGACCGTCTCCGGCGCCGGCTGCCATGTCTACGTCCAGAACGCCGAACGCCACACCCACGGCGTCGGCGCCCCCGACCTCGGCCTCGCCGCCTGGCGCAGCGCCTGCATCATCAACTCCCTGACCGGCCAGGAGACTTACCCGCTTCCCAGCCGTACGGCCTTCACCACCTTCGGCCTGGAACAGCGGCCGCGGATCCCGTCCGCGCGCCAGGCGCCGGTCCTCACCCCGCTGGTCGAGAGGTGGTAGGCACCAGGCCCTCCGGACACCTGTGTGATCCGAGTGAAGAATCATGGAAGGGGACGCGGAAAATCCCTCGTGAATATCCCCTGTATCTCCCCTCCACTCGGCCGCGCTGCTATCTTCCGATACATGTCGCGGCGACGGGGGAGAGCGATCTGTTTTCCGGCGGAAGATCCATTCTTTCGATCAGTGATCCGCTTATTCTGCCCGCCGGTCCACCCCACGCACCGGCACCATGACGTCGCTGGATGCCGCCGGCCCCCGGATTTCTCCCGGGCGCGCGTCACCGCCTTTCCGTCGACGGACATTTCGACGGACATTCGATCACCGAAATGGCTCATGAATTACGCCGCCGCTTTTCGAGCCCGCCTGCGGCCGCTTCGAAACGAGAGATCGAAACGAGAGATCGAAACGAGAGGAGGCGCACACCCATGACCACCCCCAATCCGACGGAGGGCCAGAACCCGTCGCCGTCCATCCCGTCCCAGTCCACCCCGCCCGGATCCACCCCGTCCCCGACCCCGCCCCCCGTGCCCGCCGCGCCCCCGCAGCCTCCCGCCGACCTCCCCCACCCCGTCCCCGCAGCACCCTCCGCCGCCCCCGCGGCGGCCCCGAGCACCCGCTTCGCCCCGGACATCACCCGATACCTGTGCACCGCCGTCCACACGGACACCAAGTTCGCCCGCCGGGCCGTCGAGGAGATCGTGGAGGAGCCGCGCCGCGCGGTCGCCTCGTCGCCGGGCGTCGACCTCGGCTGCGTACTGCGGCACGCGCTGGCGGCCCGCCGCCGTCAGGTGGGCCGGGACGTCCTGCTCGCCGTGCTGCTCCTGGTCGTGGTGATCATGCTGCCGATGGCCTTCGGCACCGCCGTCGTCCTGGGCTGGCTCGTGGCCTGGATCATCGTCGCCGTCGAATCGCTGTCGGTGCACTACGGCGTGGTCGCCAAGCAGCTCGGCCGGCGGAACTTCGACCCGGCGCGGGCCCCGGAGCCGGTCGGGTCCGAGAACCGGCGGCGCATCCAGGAGATCGAGAAGCGTGACCGGGGCAACGTCGTCGTCTCCTCGCTCTACGCCCCCTTCGTGGGGTACGGGACGCCGACGAGCACCTGGTCGTTCGCCCTCGACACCGCGCGCCCCGAAGAGGGCAAGGAGGTCGTGCCCTTCACCGTGCACGAGCTCAACGACCACCTCGCCGCCCGGGTCGGCGAGCTGAAGCTGCCCGGCGTCCACGTCGAGAACCTGCTGCTGGTCAACGGCAAGGACCTGCAGTACGAGGTGGACGACCGGACCCGCTCCGAACTGCTGCCGGACCCCGCCGGACCGCCGAGCGCGCGCGTCTCGCCGGACCTCATGAACGAGCTGCGCGAGGACGGCAAGGGCCGCGCCCGCCCCTATCTGGCGGTCCGGGTCACCGGCTGGAGCGGTGAACTGGCCATCACCTTCTTCCTGCGGTTCGCGCTGCTGTCCGACCACAAGATGCTCTTCATCGAGGGCAGCAGCTCCCTGCTCGCCCCCGTGCGCGAGCGCTACCGCATCTCGGACCAGCTCCTCGACTCCCCGACCTTCCGCCAGTGGTGGGCCCTGGTGAGCCAGGCGGGCCTGCGCGCCCCGCTGTTGCTGGTCGGATCCCCCTTCTCCGTCGCCGCCGGCCTGTTCGGGCCGTTCACCCAACACGGCAAGCAACGCCGCCAGGCGCAGGAGATCCGCCACCGCACCTTCAACTACGGGGCGTCCTTCAGCATCAGGGACGCCGCCAGCGACCAGCTGTACTACCGCTACTTCCAGCAACTCGACCGGGAGCTGTACGCCAAGACGGTCGAACACCGGGTCCTGGACGCCCTGGTGGAGTTCCTGGAGGACCACAACATCGACACCGACGAGCTGATTCAGCGTCAGACCACCATCAACAACACCGGCTTGTACGCGGGCGGCGACGTGACGCTGCACGGTTCCGCCGTCGGCGTCGGCGGCAGTGTCGCCGGAGTCTTCCGGCGCGGCCAGGGCGCGGGCGGCGGCCCGGGGCAACCGGCGCCGGGCGCGCCAGCCGCGGGCGCCCCGCCGGCGAACCGAGGAAGGTGACGACATGTCGGAGACCGGTGCCGGGAACAACAGCGGCATCCAGGCCGGCGGTGACATCCGCATCGAGGGCAGCGCGGTCGCCGTCAACCGCTCGAGAGCGACCACCGAGAGCGCCGCCGAGCCCGACCGCGAGGCCGCCATCGCCGAACTGCGCGCCGCGGCACGGCTGCTGCTCGAGCAGCTGCGCACCAACCAGGAGCAGTACGAGGACGGCGAGGACCTCGTCCACGCGGCCGAACAGGTCGAGGCGGAACTCACCCGGGACGAGCCGCGCCGCAACACCCTGCTGCGCTGGCTCGGCTTCATCGGCCCCGGCGTGGCGGCCACGGCCGCCGTCGCGGGCGATGTGGCGGCCATCCAGGACAGTGTGACCAGCCTGTTCTGAGGCGGGATGCGGGCCGGCGGCAGCCCCGCCGGCCCGCACCGACCCGCGCTAGAAGACCGGCGTACCGTCCCGCGTCAGCTTCCAGTCCACCGACGCGAACTCCTTCGGGTCCAACACGCCCTTCTCGGTCACCCACTCCGCGATCCGGGTACGGATCTCCGTCGACTCCGACCACAGCTCCTGGGCCGACGCCACATGCGGGAAGGCGCCACCACCGTTGGCGCGGTAGTTGTTCACCGCGAACACGAACTTCTGCGCGTCGTCGAGAGGGGCACCGCCGTAGGCCAGGTTCTTGATCCGCGAACCCGCCGCCTGCGCGATGTCGATCTCGTACGACAGCCCGGACACGTAGTCGTAGTTGTAGTCCGGGCGGTTGCCCGCGTTGGTCAGCTTGTCCACGTCGACGGCCGCGTCGGCGGTGGTCCGCACGAAGTACTCGGCCGAGTACTCCAGGTACGCCTTGATCTGCGCGCCCGTCATCAACTTCGCGACCAGCGTGTTGTCGTACACGTACAGGCTCGACAGATCCCGGATCGTCACCTCGCCCGCCGGGATCTGAGAGGTGCGCGAGAACGGCGACGCCTGCGCGATGACGGGCAGCGAGGCGTACTGAGTGCCCGCCAGCGCCGCCTTGACGACATCCTCCTGGACCTTGGTGATCAGGTCGATGATCGGGGCGTCCTTGTAGCGGGCCTCGGCCGTGGTGAGCGTCGCGGTCGCGGTGCCGACGACCTGGTTGACGTACGCGACGACCTTCTCGTGCTCGTCCGTGAGCAGCTTGGTGATCTTCGGGTCGTCGGCGACCGCGTTGGAGTTGAGCACCGACGCGGCGACCTTCTCGACCGACCAGCGTCCCTTGGCGAAGGCCAGCTCGATGTCGAACAGCGACAGCCGCTCCGCGTAGGCCAGCGGCTCCGACAGCACCACCGTCTTCCCGGTCTTCTCGTTCGTGACCTTCAGCTCCGGGATCTCCACATGCGCGTGGCCGACCAGGATCGCGTCGATGTCCGGCACCTGCTGCGCCACCAGCGCCGCCGAGTTCTCGATGTACGGGAGCTGGTCACCGTAGGACGACGTGCCCGAGGAGCCGGAGTGCGCCGAGACGATCACCACGTCCGCGCCCATCGCCTTCAGCTTCGGCACCCACTTCGCCGCCTGCTCCTCCAGGCCCGGGAAGGTCAGCCTGCCCTGCACATAGGCCTTGTCCCAGATCGCGATGCCCGGGTTGGTCAGACCGAGGACGGCGACCTTGACCGGCGGCGCACCCGGCACCCGGAACCTCTTGATGAAGTACGGCGGGAAGGCGGGCCTCAGCGTCTTCGCGTCCAGCGCGTTCGCCCCCAGCAGCGGGAAGTCGCACTGCTCCTCGAACTTGCGCAGCGTCTCGATGCCGTAGTTGAACTCGTGGTTGCCGAGCGCCACCGCGTCGAAGCCGATGGCGTTCATCGCCTGCGCCATCGGGTGCACCGGGCCGCCCTGGGCGGTGATCGGGTCCACCTTGGCGTAGTAGTACGTCAGCGGGGTGCCCTGGATCGTGTCGCCCGCGTCGATCAGCAGGGTGTTGCGCCGGCCCCGCTCCTCCCGGACCTGGTTCACCAGCGTCGACACCCGCGCGAGCCCCTGCGCGTTGCCGGCTGCGTCGGTGTACTCGGCGTCCTTGAAGTAGTCCCAGTTGAAGATGTGACCGTGCAGGTCGGTGGTGCCCATCACGGTCAGCGAGTACCGCTTGGCGCACTTCTCGGCCGTCGTCGTGGCCTCCGCCGCTTCAGCCGCCTGCGCCGTCGGAGCCGCCGCTCCGGCGAGCGCCACCCCCGCTCCGGTCACGGCGGACTTCTTCAGGAACTTGCGGCGGTTCAACGGCATGAGTGCTTCTCCCGGGCAAATGATCAACAACGCGCATGGTCAACAACGCGCATGGTCAACAACGCGCATGGTCAACAACGCGCGTAGATTCTGACCTGACCATGGCGACCGGAACCAGACCCCAGAGGTTTCGATCTGATGACCGAGTCAGGGACCGTACCCAAGCAAGCGATGACAGAGTGGGACGTATGACCGCCCCTTCAGAGGAACTTCAGCCGGCCGTCCCCTACGGCACCCCCGACGCCCCGCGCATCGCCGTCCGCGGCGAGGCCCGTCTGGAGGTCGACCCCGAGATCGCCCGCATCGGCGTCAGCGTGGCCTCCCGCGGCAAGGACCGCCGCGCCGCCCTCGACGACCTCACCCGCCGCAACGCCGCCGTCCTCGACCTCATCAAGACCTACGGTGACGCGGTCGAGCGCCTGGAGACCGGCGCCTTCTCCATCAGCCCGGAACTGAAGGACAAAGGCCGCGGCGAACGCATCCACGCCTACCACGGCCGCGTCCACATCACCGCCGTACTCACCGACTTCACCGCGCTCGGCGAACTCACCACCCGCCTGGCCGACTTGGACCTCACCCGCGTGGACGGCCCCTGGTGGGCGCTGCGCCCCGACTCGCCGGCCCACCGCGAGGCGCGGCAGCAGGCGGTACGGGAGGCCGTGCAGCGCGCGCGGGAGTACGCCGAGGCGCTCGGGGCCTCCCTGGCCGCGCTGGTGGAACTCGCCGACATCGGCGCGGAGCACCCAGCAACGCCCTATCCGCAGGCCGCCGGCGGCCGTATGCGCTCCATGGCCTACGACGCCGCCGAGGACACCGCCGCGGCCCCGCTCGACCTCGAACCCCAGCGGCAGCACGTCTACGCCCGGGTCAACGCCCGCTTCACGATGACACCGCCGCAACTGTGAGACCACCCGGGCGGGGCGCTCTCGAACGCTCATCGGAGCGCCTTGCCGCACAATTCAACACTTGTCAATAACCCTTCACGCAAAGGTCGTTGAGCAGTCATGCCGGACCAATTCCCTACCCGCCGGTAGGTCATAGAGTCGAAACATGCGCCGAGCGAAAATCGTCTGCACCTTGGGCCCCGCCACCGATTCGTACGACCAGATAAAGGCACTGGTCGACGCCGGAATGGACGTCGCCCGCTTCAACCTCAGCCACGGCGGCCACGCCGACCACGAGGAGCGCTACCAGCGCGTGCGAAAGGCCTCCGACGAGACCGGGCGCAGTGTCGGCGTGCTCGCCGACCTTCAAGGCCCGAAGATCCGCCTCGGCCGCTTCACCGAAGGACCTGTACTCCTTGAACGCGGCGACACCTTCACCATCAGCGTCGAAGAGGGAGTCCAGGGCGACCGGGAAAGCTGCGGAACCACCTACTCCGGCCTCGCCGCCGACGTCACCCCCGGCGAACGCATCCTCGTCGACGACGGCAAGGTCTGCCTGGAGGTCACCTCCGTCGACGGCCCCCGCGTCCACACCACGGTGGTCGAGGGCGGCATGATCTCCGACAGCAAGGGCCTGAACCTCCCGGGCGTCGCGGTCTCGGTCCCCGCCCTGTCGCAGAAGGACGAGGCCGACCTGCGCTGGGCGCTGCGCACCGGCTTCGACGTCATCGCGCTGTCCTTCGTGCGCTCCGGCCGCGACATCGAGGACGTCCACCGCATCATGGACGAGGAGGGCCGCCGCCTCCCCGTCATCGCCAAGGTGGAGAAGCCGCAGGCGGTGGAGGCCATCGACGACATCGTCGCCGCGTTCGACGGCATCATGGTCGCGCGTGGTGACCTGGGCGTCGAAATGCCCCTGGAACAGGTCCCGATCGTCCAGAAGCGCGCCATCAAGCTGGCGAAGCGCAATGCCAAGCCGGTGATCGTGGCGACGCAGATGCTCGACTCGATGATCGACAACTCCCGCCCGACGCGCGCGGAGGCGAGCGACGTCGCCAACGCGGTCATCGACGGTACGGACGCGGTGATGCTGTCCGGCGAGACGAGCGTCGGCAAGTACCCCATCGAGACGGTCCGGACCATGGCGAAGATCGTCGAGGCGGCCGAGGAGGACATCCTCGCCAAGGGCCTCTCACCCCTGACCGAGAGCAACAAGCCGCGGACGCAGGGCGGTGCGGTCGCTCGTGCGGCGGCGGAGATGGGCGACTTCCTGGGCGCCAAGTTCCTGGTCGCCTTCACCCAGTCCGGCGACACGGCCCGCCGCCTGTCCCGCTACCGCTCGCCGATCCCGCTGCTGGCCTTCACACCGGAACCGGCGACGCGGTCGCAGCTGAATCTGACGTGGGGTGTGGAGACGTTCCTCGGGCCGCATGTGGAGTCGACGGACGCGATGGTCGACCAGGTGGATGAGCTGCTGTTGAGGTACGGCCGCTGCGAGAAGGGCGACACGGTCGTCATCACGGCGGGCTCGCCTCCGGGAGTGTCGGGCTCGACGAACATGGTGCGGGTGCATCACATCGGGGAGGACGACAGTCCCAAGTAGTCGGCGCAGGGCCCCTCTTCAGTTCTTGAGGAGGGGCCCTTTGCGGTGTGGTCGGTCAGTGCTTGGGGCCTACGTGGGTGTCCATCAGGGCTACGGAGGCTTTGCGGGCGATGGAGATGTTGCGGTCGTTCGCTTGTTTCCACTGGACCCCCACGGCGTCCAGCGTCTCGGTGAAGAGTCGGATGATGTCAGCTGACAGGTTGGTGAAGAAGTAGCGCGGATACTCGTAGCGCTTCTGCTCACCTGCGACGAGGCGGGTCGTCCAGTTCGTGATACGGCAGCCGTCGGAGTGGATGAGGCCTCGGATGAATTCCCAAGGGTGCGCGTCGACGATTCCCCGCTGCCAGAGGGCGAGGGTGATGGCGCGCTCGTGCTTTTTGCCCGGTCCGTGCTGGGGGAAGAGAGCGGGCCAGTGCCGGGAGTAGCTGGTCACCATCGCGTATCCCTGCTTCTGAAGGGTGTAGACGCCGATACCGGGACGGACCTTCGTGATGGCCTCGCAGCACTGGAGAAGGAGCCCGGGCCACGCATCGGCGCACGCGATTCGGAGATAGAAGCCGGTGCTGCGTGGGTGCGCACTGGTGCAGCCGTCGCCCAGGTAGAGGCCCAACAGGTAGGCGTACGCGCAATCGTCAGCAGGTGGCCCAGGGTCCGGAGTTGCCATGCGGGGCAGGGGCTCGAGGCGGTACTGCCAAGAGCGGATCGCGGCACGTGAGATACCCGTCTCTCGGCTTACTGCATTCAGGCTGCGGCCCTGGGCGACGACACGCAGCAAAAAGCGGATGTTCACGAGAACGTGGACATCCGCTTTCTTGCGGTGACCTTGGAAACCAAGGAAAAGTGCCCCGAGTCGGATTCGAACCGACGCTGTATGGGTTTTGAATCCATTGCCTCTTCCGCTGGGCTACCGGGGCCCCTTCAAAGCGAAGGTTGGTGGTTACCCGCCGTGCCCCCACCTTACCGCAGCTAGGTAGGCTCTTGTCAGCAGCACCCCTGCCCCTGAACGAGGAGCCCCCGTGACCGCCCCCGAGTCGCCCCAGCCCGTAGACGCGCCCGACGACGACAAGTCGCACGTGCCTCCGCTGACGACCCGTGTCGTCATCGCCGAGGACGAGGCGCTGATCCGGCTCGATCTCAAAGAGATGCTTGAGGAAGAGGGGTACACCGTCGTCGGTGAGGCCGGTGATGGTGAGCAGGCCGTCGAGTTGGCGCGTGAGCACCGGCCCGATCTCGTGATCCTCGATGTGAAGATGCCGAAGATGGACGGCATTTCCGCGGCCGAGAAGATCGCCGAGGAGTCCATCGCCCCGGTGCTGATGCTGACCGCGTTCTCGCAGCGCGACCTGGTCGAGCGGGCCCGGGACGCCGGTGCCATGGCGTATCTGGTGAAGCCGTTCAGCAAGAGTGACGTGGTGCCGGCGATCGAGATGGCCGTCTCGCGGTTCACGGAGCTGAAGGAGTTGGAGAAGGAGGTCGCCGACCTCACTCTGCGTCTGGAGACGCGCAAGCTCGTCGACCGGGCCAAGTCCATTCTCCAGACCGAGTACGGGCTGACCGAGCCCGCCGCGTTCCGGTGGATCCAGAAGACGTCCATGGATCGGCGGATGTCGATGCAGCAGGTCGCCGAGGCTGTTATCCAGGATGCCGAGGAGAAGAAGGCTGCCAAGGGCTGACCCCCGGCGCCCACGCCCAGCGCATGAGAGAGGCCCGCGCCCCCGGCAGGGGGCGCGGGCCTCACCCGTATGCGCAGGCGATCAGTCCTCGCCGAGGTAGGCCTTCCGTACCGACTCGTCGTGCAGCAGGTCCTGCCCGGTGCCGGAGAGGACGATCTTGCCGACCTCCATGACATGGCCGTGGTCGGCCAGGGAGAGCGCGGCCTGGGCGTTCTGCTCGATGAGCAGGATCGTGGTGCCCTGGGACTTCAGCTCCTGGATGGTCGACATGATCTTCTGCATCATGATCGGGGAGAGACCCATGCTGGGCTCGTCGAGCATGAGCAGCTTCGGCCGGGACATCAGCGCCCGTCCCATGGCGAGCATCTGCTGCTCGCCGCCGGACAGGGTGCCCGCGGCCTGCTTGCGGCGCTCCCCGAGGATGGGGAACAGGTCGTAGGCGCGCTGGATGTCCTTTTCGATGCCCTCCTTGTCGTTGCGCAGGAACGCGCCGAGGCGGAGGTTGTCCTCGATGGTCATACGGGGGAAGATGCGCCGCCCCTCGGGGGAGTGGGCGAGCCCCAGCGAGACGACCTTGTGGGCGGGGACCTTCTTCAGGGACTTGCCGTCGAACTTGATCTGGCCGGACGTCGGCTGCAGCAGGCCCGACAGGGTGCGCAGTGTGGTGGTCTTGCCTGCGCCGTTGGTGCCGATGAGGGTGACGACCTCGCCTGCCTCGACCTTGAACGAGATGCCTTTGACGGCCTCGATCTTGCCGTAGGCGACCCTGAGGTCCTCGACCTCGAGCAGTGCGGTCACTGGTCGTCCCCTTCCGTGGTGCTGTGCGCGTCGGCCTCCGCAGCCTCGACTTCGGCGGCTTCCTCCTTGCCGGGCGCGCCCTCGAAGGGCGTGCCCAGGTAGGCGGCGATGACGCGCTCGTCGGACTGGACGACCTCGGCGGGGCCCTCGACGATCTTCTCGCCCTGGACCAGCACGGCGACCCGGTCGCAGAGGTTCATGATGAACCGGATGTCGTGCTCGATGACGAGGACGGCGATGCCCTGGTCCCGGATGGCGAAGATCAGCTCCTCCGCCGCCCGGGTCTCCTGGGGGTTCATGCCGGCGGTCGGCTCGTCCAGCAACAGCAGACCGGGTTCGCTCGCCAGCGCCCGGGCGATCTCCAGCTTGCGCTGTTCGCCGTAGGGCAGGTTGCGGGCGAGGTGGTCGGCCTTGGCGGCCAGGCCGGTGAACTCAAGGAGTTCCATGGCCCGCTCGCGTGAGGCGTCCTCGGCCTTCTTGAAGCCGGGCAGGCGCAGCAGGGCGGACCAGAGGCCTTCCTTGGTCCGGGTGTGCCGTCCGACCAGTACGTTCTCCAGAACGGTCATGTTGGCGAAGAGCCGGATGTTCTGGAAGGTACGGGCGATGCCGGCCTGGGTGACCAGGTGCGGCCTGGGCGGCAGGACGGTGCCTTTGTAGGCGACCTTGCCCTCGGTCGGTACGTACAGGCCGGTGAGGCAGTTGAAGAAGGTCGTCTTGCCGGCGCCGTTGGGGCCGATGAGGCCGACGATCTCGCCGGTGTTCACGGTGAGGTTCACGTCGCGTACGGCGGTCAGGCCGCCGAAGCGCATGGTGACACCGCTGGCGTCGAGCACCGCGGTGCTGGTGGGTGCGGTCGTGGTGGTGGTCATGGCGGTCACGCCCCTGCCTTGGCGACGCCGGTCGCGCCTTCGGGCAATGGCTTGTCCTCCGGTACGTCGAGCTGTCCGGTCTCGTGGAATTCGAGCTGCTTCCTGCGGTCGGCGACCAGGCCCTCGGGGCGGAAGCGCATCAGCAGAATCAGCGCGAGGCCGAAGAGGAGAAGCTGGTACTCCGCCATGAACTGGAGCTTGGCCGGGATCAGGTAGAGCAGGGCGGCGCCGATCAGCGGGCCGCTGATGGTGCCCATGCCGCCGAGGATGACGGCGGCGAGCAGGAACGCCGAGTTCGGTGGCACGGGGCCGGCGAACTGGTACTGCTCGGGGGAGACGCTGTAGGACACGTGTGCCTGGACGGTGCCGGCGAGGCCGGCGAGAGCGGCGCCGAGGGCGAAGGCGAGGAGCTTGAGGCGGAAGCTGTTGATGCCCATCGCGGTGGCGGCGGTCTCGTCCTCCCGGATGGCGACCCAGGCGCGGCCGATGCGGGATTCCGCCGAGCGGCGGAAGACCATCACGACGATGGCCGTGAACAGCAGCATCAGCAGGTAGTAGTTGGCCGAGCGGGTCAGCTCGTGGCCGAGGACGTCGTGCGGGACTCCGAGGTTGAATCCGAGGATCTCCAGGTCGGGGATCTGGGGGATGCCGTTGGAGCCGTTGGTGACGTCCGGGCCGCTGTTGCCGTTCAGGTTGTTCATGGTGATGCGGAAGATCTCACCGAAGCCGAGCGTCACGATGGCGAGGTAGTCGCCGCGCAGCCGCAGGGTCGGGGCGCCGATCACCACGCCGAAGATCAGCGAGGCGGCGGCGCCGGTGAGGACGGCCGCCCAGAACGGGAACTGGACGCCGATGGTCGACGCCGGGGAGCCGGAGACCAGGGCGGCGGCGTAGGCGCCGACGCCGAGGAAGGCGACGTAGCCGAGGTCGAGCAGGCCGGCGAGGCCGACGACGACGTTGAGGCCCAGGGCGACCGTGGCGAAGATCAGGATGTTCGCGCCGATGAGGGCGAACTGGTCGTTGGT
Source organism: Streptomyces sp. UG1 (assembly GCF_049974585.1). Taxonomy (NCBI): domain Bacteria; kingdom Bacillati; phylum Actinomycetota; class Actinomycetes; order Kitasatosporales; family Streptomycetaceae; genus Streptomyces; species Streptomyces sp. UG1. The sequence goes on from NZ_JBNGGG010000024.1 coordinate 101,634, forward strand.
CTGGGTGAAGGGGAAGCAGATCGCCGCGACGAACGCCGCCGTGAGCGTGACGTTGCGGTGCTTGGCGGTCAGTGCGGACAGGCGCTTGAGCAGACCGGCGCGGGTGACGGCGGTGACGCCGAACGCCGCGATGATCAGGAAGCCGATGAACAGCTCGGAGTACTCGGTGCCGATGCCGTAGGCGAACACGTACAGGCCGATGCCGAAGCCGACGGCGATGATCAGGATCTCCGCCCAGGAGGGCAGTTCCTTGGCGCGGCCGGGGTCGGGGGCGGTGAGCGAGTGGCGGATACGGCCCCACAGGCTGGGGTCCGGTTCGGCCGCGCCGTAGGGCTGGTCGGCCGGGAGGCCGAGGGCGCCGATGACGGCGATGAGGGCGCCGATGCCGGAGACCCAGGCGCCGGGCTCGAGGTTGACGAGGCCGCCGAGTTCCTGGCTGATGGCGCCCATGGCGTAGCCGGTGGTGCCGAGCACGCCGAGGGCGGCGAGCAGGACGGGGCTGTTCTTGCCGCCGGGGGTGAGCCAGCCCAAGCCCCGGATGCCGTAGCCGGAGAGGGCGAACAGCAAGGTGAGAACGGAGCCGATGAGGGTGAGGACCTGAAGGCCGCCCGGGTAGCCGGTGACGGTCAGGTTGCCGGGGAACTCCTTGGTCCAGGTCCAGGCGAGGAAGGTGCCTATGAGGGCGAGGGCGGAGCCGGCGAGGGTCAGTACGCGTGCCACGGTCTGGGGCAGCGGGACGATCGGCGGGGCTTGGGCGGTGGACGCCTCGGTGGTGCCGGTGGTCTTGTCCATGGGGGTTTCGGTGGTCATGGGTATCACGCCCGATCCGCGACGCGTTCGCCGAGCAGGCCTTGTGGCCTGAACAGCAGGACGAGGATGAGCAGGCTGAACGCCCATACGTCCTTCCAGGCGCCGCCGCCGAAGAGGTCCATGCCGGGGATCTCGCCGATGTAGCCGGTGGCGAGGGACTCGGCCACGCCGAGGACGATGCCGCCGAGCATGGCGCCGTAGATGTTGCCGATGCCGCCGAGCACGGCGGCGGTGAAGGCCTTCAGGCCCATCAGGAAGCCCATGCGGAAGCCGACCTGACCGTTTTTCAGGCCGTAGGCGACGGCGGCGACGGCGGCGAACGCGGCGCCGATGGCGAACGCCATGACGATGATGCGGTCGGTGTTGATGCCCATCAGCTTGGCCGTGTCGGGGTCCTGGGCGGTGGCCTGCATGCCGCGGCCGGAGCGCGTCTTGGTGACGAAGAGGCCGAGGGCGAGCATGCACAGCGGGGCGGCTATGAGGACGAAGAGGTCACCGCGCTGGATGTTGGCGCCGAGGACGTCGATGGAGCTGCCCTGGAACCGGGGGAAGGGGTGGTCCTTCTTGGCGTCCGGGTACCACATCCACACGGCCTGCTGGAGGACGATGGACAGGCCGATGGCGGTGATGAGGGGGGCCAGCCGTGGTGCGCCGCGCAGCGGGCGGTAGGCGAACCGTTCCGCCCCCATGCCGACGGCGACGGAGACGAGGACGCCGCCGATGATCATGAGCGGTACGGCGGCGCCGAGGCCGAAGCCTTCGGGAAGCACCAGCCAGACGGTCAGGGCCCCGAAGCCTCCGACCATGAAGATCTCGCCGTGGGCGAAGTTGATGAGCTGGACGATGCCGTAGACCATCGTGTAGCCGATCGCGATGAGTCCGTACATCGCGCCGAGGATGAGTCCATTGGCCAGCTGTTGCGGCAGTTCGTTCACCGCAGGGCCTCCGTGGAGTGGTTCGGATATGGCGCCGCGCGGGGAGCGCTGGTGGGCGCTTCCCGCGCGGCCTGGATCAATGTGTGAGGTAGGAGGGCTCGCTACTCGTCACTCGTCCTCGTCAGCCGAGCTTGGGTTCGCCGCTGTACTCGGGCGCCCAAGCGTTGTTCTTGACCTTGTACGCGGTCATCGTGTGGTTCGTGGTGTCACCGAACTCGTCGAAGGAGATGGTGCCGGTGACGCCGTCGAACTTGACCTTGCTCATGGCGTCCAGGACCGCCTTGCGGCCGTCGGACGGGACCTTGCCGTCGTTGCCCTCGACCGCCAGCTTGACGGCCTCGATGAGGGCCCAGGTGGCGTCGTAGGTGAGGCCGCCGTAGGCCTCGTAGGCGTCCTCGTAGCCGCCCGCCTCGTAGTTCTTGATGAACGTCTTGGCGGAGTCGAGCTGCTCGACCGGCTTGCCCACGGAGGTGGCGAGGTCGCCCTCGGCCTTCTTGTTCAGCTTCGGGAACTCGCCGGAGTAGATGCCGTCGCCGCCCATGAACGGGATGTTCTGGCCGCTGTCCTTGAGCTGCTGGCTCAGCGGGGCGGCCGCCGGGTACTCGCCGCCGTAGTAGAGGGCTTCGGCGCCGGTCTTCTTGATCTTGGCGACCACGGCGTTGAAGTCACGGTCGTCGGGGTTGATGTGGTCGGTGCCGACGATCTGGCCGCCGAACTTGGTGAAGTTCGTCTTGAAGGAGGCGGCGAGGCCCGCGCCGTAGGTCTTCTGGTCGTCGATCAGGTAGACCTTCTTGACCTTGGCCTTGTTGAAGAGGTAGTCCGCGGCGAAGGCGCCCTGGATCTCGTCCGTGGTGGCCGTGCGGAAGAACGTCTTGAACTGGCGGACCGAGTTGCCGGTCTTCCAGCCGTCGCCCTGGGTCAGCTCCGTACCGGTGTTGGCGGGGGAGATCTGGGTCAGGCCGGCGTCGTTGAACGGCTTCTGCATCTGCTGCGAGACGCTGGAGTTCAGCGGGCCGACGACACCGAGGACGTCCTTGTTGCTGATGAACTTCTGGGCGTTCTGCTGGCCGACCTGGGGCTGCGCCTGGTCGTCGAGGGGCTCGAGCTTGAACTCGACGCCCTTGACGAACTCCTCCTTGTTGGCCGTCTTGACGGCCAGGTCGGCGGAGTTGCGCATGCCAAGGCCGAGTGCGGACAGGTCGCCGGTCAGCGGAGCGTCGAGGCCGATCACAACTGTGGTCTTGTCGCCGTTGCTGCTGCCGCCGTCGTCGTCACGCGACCCACAAGCCGTGAGTGTCAGCGATCCCGCCGCGAGCGCGGCGGTTATGGCGATGATCGAACGTTGACGCACGAATCAGGTCCTTTCCCTGGCACGGCGGTTCCCCGTGGAACGCGCCGAGTCGAGCGCTGGGTCGAAGTGACTTCGAATCCGGAAGCTCGGTGACTGGCGGTGACTCTAAGCGCGCGCGGGGAACATGGAGGAGGCTCTGACCAAGGCTGTGACGCTCTTGTTATGACACGGGGTAGCACAGAGCGGTACTCCGTGGGGGGAAGAGCGGATTTCCAGCCGATTCGCCCTGTCCGCATGGTGAGAAACCGCAGCGTTCGCGCGTAGCTTCTTCACGAGTGTTCACAGGTTTTGGTGATTACCCCCATGGTTGCCGGAGGTCGCCGAAGGGACATCCGGCACCTCGCGTGCCAGGTGATCACCGCGCCGGAATTTCCGCTTCCCATTGCAGGCGTATTACACAGAGTTACAAATGTGAAAGGGGAATTGGGGGAATCGGGCATTGCCGATACCGCCGCGCACGCAACTCGCCCGCCCGCCGGTCGATCAGCTGCTCGGCGCGGCGCCCCCAGTATCCGATGATCTGCCTGCACAGCTGTGCGGGCGGCGTCGCCGACGGGGAGGGCGAGTTGACGCTCGCGCGGGTCTCGGGCGCCTCGCCCCGCGCGCCCGAATCCCCGCAGCTTGCCGCCGATGCGGCGGCCGGCAGCGCCAGTCCGAGCGCGGCCCCCTTCCGGCGGGGTCCTCCCGTTGTCATGCCTCGACGTTATGCGGCCGGGTGCTCCGCTTTCAACGGCGGGGAAACACAAGGGGGTTGACGTCACCGGATCGTCGACTGGGCGCAGGCGTCAGTTCGCCGTCCGCACGTGCTCCCCGTCGCCCGGCCGTACGTCGCGCAGCAGACAGGTCAGCCGCGCGCTGCACACCCGCCGACCCTCCTCGTCGCTGATCACGATCTCGTACGTCGCCGTCGAGCGGCCCTGGTGCAGGGGTGTGGCCACGCCCGTGACGAGGCCGGAGCGCACCCCCCGGTGGTGGGTGCAGTTGAGGTCGACCCCGACCGCGATCTTGGAGCTGCCGGCGTGCAGCATCGACCCCACCGACCCGAGCGTCTCGGCGAGCACCGCGGACGCGCCGCCGTGCAGCAGCCCGTACGGCTGGGTGTTCCCCTCCACCGGCATGGTCCCGACGACGCGCTCGGCCGAGGCCTCCACTATCTGGACACCCATGCGTGTCCCGAGGTGCCCGGCCGAGAACAGAGCCGGCAGGTCGACGCCGAGCGCGGCGTACTCGTCGATGACCTCTTGCGGGAACTTCACGTGCTGCTGTTCGCCCATGGAGGCGGCTCCGTTCGTCGTGCTCGGTCGGAAACGTCGACTGAGCAAACGCTCAGTCGGTCGCCGATTGTTCCAGACGTACGACGACGGACTTGCTGGCCGGGGTGTTGCTGGTGTCCGCGGTGGCGTCCAGCGGAACCAGGACGTTGGTCTCCGGGTAGTAGGCGGCCGCGCAGCCGCGGGCCGTCGGATAGTGCACCACCCGGAAGCCGGGCGCCCGCCGCTCGACCCCGTCCTTCCACTCGCTCACCAGGTCGACGTACGACCCGTCGGCGATGTCCAGCCGCTGGGCGTCCTCGGGGTTGACCATGACGACCCGGCGGCCGTTCCTGATCCCCCGGTAGCGGTCGTCCAGGCCGTAGATCGTGGTGTTGTACTGGTCGTGCGAGCGCAAGGTCTGCAGCAGCAGCCGTCCCTCGGGCACCTGGGGGTACTCGACCGGCGCCGCAGTGAAGTTGGCCTTGCCGGTCGCCGTCGGGAAGCGGCGCTCGTCGCGCGGGGCGTGCGGGAGCGTGAAGCCTCCGGGGCGGGCCACGCGCGCGTTGAAGTCCTCGAAGCCGGGGATCACGCGCGCGATGCGGTCACGGATCGTCGCGTAGTCCTTCTCGAACTCCTCCCACGGCGTCGGGCTGTCCTCGCCCAGCACCCGGCGCGCCAGTCGGCACACGATCGCCGGCTCCGACAGCAGATGGGTGCTCGCGGGCTCCAGCTTGCCCCGGGAGGCGTGCACCATGCCCATGGAGTCCTCCACGGTCACGAACTGCTCGCCGCTGCCCTGAAGGTCGCGCTCGGTACGGCCGAGAGTGGGCAGGATCAGCGCGCGGGCGCCGGTGACGGCATGGCTGCGGTTGAGCTTCGTCGACACGTGCACGGTCAGCCGGGCGCGCCGCATCGCCGCCTCGGTGACGTCGGTGTCGGGCGTGGCGGCCACGAAGTTGCCGCCCATGGCGAAGAAGACCTTCGCCGCGCCGTCGCGCATCGCCCGGATGGCCCGTACGACGTCGTAGCCGTGCTCGCGCGGTGGCGCGAAGCCGAACTCCTTCTCCAGGGCGTCCAGGAAGGCCGGGGCGGGCCGCTCGAAGATGCCCATCGTCCGGTCGCCCTGCACGTTCGAGTGACCGCGCACCGGGCACACGCCCGCGCCCGGGCGGCCGATGTTCCCGCGCAGCAGAAGGAAGTTGACGACCTCGCGGATGGTCGGCACCGAGTGCTTGTGCTGGGTCAGGCCCATGGCCCAGCACACGATGGTGCGCCGCGAGGCGAGGATCATCTCCATGGCCTTGTCGATGTCCTCGCGCGTGAGACCGGTCGCCGTCAGCGTCTCGTCCCAGTCGGCGGCACGGGCGGCCTTGGCGAACTCCTCGAAGCCATGGGTGTGCTCGCGGACGAACTCCTCGTCGAGCGCGCCGTCGGTCTGAAGGATCAGCTTGTTGAGGAGACGGAAGAGAGCCTGGTCGCCGCCGATGCGGATCTGCAGGAACAGATCGGTGAGCGCGGCGCCCTTGAGCATGCCCTGCGGGGTCTGCGGGTTCTTGAAGCGCTCCAGGCCGGCCTCGGGCAGCGGATTGACGGTGATGATCTTCGCCCCGGCCGCCTTGGCCTTCTCCAGGGCGGAGAGCATGCGCGGATGGTTCGTGCCCGGGTTCTGCCCGGCGACGATGATCAGGTCGGCCTTGTACAGGTCCTCGAGCAGGACGCTGCCCTTGCCGATCCCGATGGTCTCCGACAGCGCCGACCCGGACGACTCGTGGCACATGTTGGAACAGTCCGGCAGGTTGTTCGTGCCCAGCTCGCGCGCGAAGAGCTGGTAGAGGAACGCGGCCTCGTTGCTGGTGCGGCCCGAGGTGTAGAAGACCGCCTCGTCGGGGGAGGCGAGGGCGGCGATCTCCTCGGCGACGATGTCGAAGGCGCGCTCCCAGGAGACCGGCTCGTAGTGCGTGCCCCCTTCGGGCAGGTACATGGGGTGGGTGAGCCGCCCCTGCTGCCCCAGCCAGTAACCGCTCCGGGTCGCGAGGTCGGCGACCGGGTGCGCGGCGAAGAACTCCGGGGTGACCCGGCGCAGCGTGGCCTCCTCGGCCACCGCCTTCGCGCCGTTCTCACAGAACTCCGCCTTGTGCCGGTGGTCCGGCTCCGGCCAGGCGCAGCCCGGGCAGTCGAACCCGTTCTTCTGATTGACGCTGAGCAGCGTCAGCATGGTCCGCTTCACGCCCATCTGCTGCTGCGCGATGCGCAGGGTGTGCCCGATGGCGGGCAGCCCGGCCGCCGCGTGCTGTGGCTCGGCGACCTGCGGCGCGTCCTGAACCGGATCACCCTTGGGCGGCTTGGTGGCCATCGCGCACTCCTTCGCACCTACACGTGTGAGCTACATCTCCGATCCTCGCACGCCCCACCGACAACGGGGCGGCGGGTGCCGGCACCCGGACCCCGCCCCACCGCGGGCCCCGCACGGAGCCGTACCCCCGATGGGGACCGACTGTCAGTGGGGCGTGGCAGGATCGGGGGCGTGGCAGAGACAGCATCGAAGCAGACCGACAACAGCCCCGGCGGCAGCCGACCGCGCCTGATGCTCATGGACGGGCACTCGCTGGCGTACCGCGCCTTCTTCGCGCTGCCCGCGGAGAACTTCACGACCGCGACGGGCCAGCCGACGAACGCGATCTACGGCTTCGCGTCGATGCTGGCCAACACGCTGCGCGACGAGGCGCCCACCCACTTCGCGGTGGCCTTCGACGTGTCCCGCAAGACCTGGCGCTCCGAGGAGTTCACCGAGTACAAGGCGAACCGCTCCAAGACCCCGGACGAGTTCAAGGGCCAGGTCGAGCTGATCGGCGAGCTGCTCGACGCGATGCACGTCTCGCGGTTCGCGGTCGACGGCTTCGAGGCCGACGACGTGATCGCCACCCTCGCCACCCAGGCCGAGGCCGCCGGCTTCGAGGTGCTGATCGTCACCGGCGACCGCGACTCCTTCCAGCTCGTCAGCGAGCACACCACGGTGCTGTACCCGACCAAGGGCGTCTCCGAGCTGACCCGCTTCACCCCGGAGAAGGTCTTCGAGAAGTACGGCTTGACGCCCGCCCAGTATCCCGACTTCGCGGCCCTGCGCGGCGACCCCTCCGACAACCTGCCGGGCATCCCGGGCGTCGGCGAGAAGACCGCCGCGAAGTGGATCAACCAGTTCGGCTCGTTCGCGGAGCTGGTCGAGCGCGTCGAGGAGGTCAAGGGCAAGGCCGGCCAGAACCTCCGCGACCACCTGGAGGCGGTCAAGCTCAACCGCCGGCTGACCGAGCTGGAGCGGGGCGTCGAGCTGCCCAAGACCGTCTCCGACCTCGCGCGCGAGGCGTACGACCGCAAGGCCGTCTCGATGGTCCTGGACACCCTGGAGATCAGGAACCCGTCCCTGCGCGAGCGCCTGTTCGGCGTGGACCCGGGGGCCGAGGAGGCGCAGACCACCCCGATCGCGACCGACGGCGTGGAGCTGGACGGCGCGGTGCTCGGCACCGGCGAGCTGGCCCCGTGGCTGGCGGAGCACGGCGGTGAGCCGCTCGGCGTGGCCACCGTCGACGCCTGGGCGCTGGGCACCGGCTCGGTCACCGAGGTCGCGCTCGCGGCGGGCGGCGGCGCGGCCGCCTGGTTCGACCCGTCGGAGCTGGACGAGGCCGACGAGACGGCGTTCGCGGCCTGGCTGGCCGACGCCGCCAGGCCGAAGGTCTTCCACAACGCCAAGGGCGCGATGCGGGTCTTCGCCGAGCACGGCTGGAGCATCGAGGGCGTGCGCATGGACACCGCGCTCGCCGCCTACCTGGTCAAGCCGGGCCGCCGCTCCTTCGACCTGGACGCGCTGTCCCTGGAGTACCTGCACCGCGAGCTGGCCCCCGCCGCGGCGGCCGACGGCCAGCTCGCCTTCGGCACCGACGACGGCGCCGAGGCCGAGGCGCTGATGATCCAGGCCCGCGCGGTCCTCGACCTGGGTGAGGCCTTCGAGAGCCGCCTTCAGGAGGTCGGCGCCGCGGACCTGCTCCGTGACATGGAGCTGCCGACCTCGGCCCTGCTGGCCCGCATGGAGCGGCACGGCATCGCGGCCGACCGGGCCCACCTGGAGGCCATGGAGCAGATGTTCGCGGGCGCCGTCCAGCAGGCGGTGAAGGAGGCGCACGCGGCGGCCGGGCGCGAGTTCAACCTGGGCTCGCCCAAGCAGCTCCAGGAGGTTCTCTTCGGCGAACTGGCCCTGCCCAAGACGAAGAAGACCAAGACCGGCTACACGACCGACGCCGACGCCCTGGCCTGGCTGGCCACCCAGACCGACAACGAGCTGCCGGTCATCATGCTCCGCCACCGCGAGCAGGCCAAGCTCCGGGTCACCGTCGAGGGCCTGATCAAGACGATCGCGACGGACGGCCGGATCCACACCACCTTCAACCAGACGGTCGCGGCGACCGGCCGCCTCTCCTCGACCGACCCGAACCTCCAGAACATCCCGGTCCGCACCGACGAGGGCCGGGCGATCCGCCGCGGCTTCGTGGTCGGCGAGGGCTTCGAGTCCCTGATGACCGCGGACTACAGCCAGATCGAGCTGCGCGTGATGGCCCACCTGTCCGAGGACGAGGGCCTGATCGAGGCGTTCACCTCGGGCGAGGACCTGCACACCACGGCCGCCTCACAGGTGTTCGCCGTGGAGCCGGCCGCGGTGGACGCGGAGATGCGCCGCAAGATCAAGGCGATGTCGTACGGCCTGGCGTACGGCCTGTCGGCCTTCGGCCTCTCCCAGCAGCTCAACATCGACGCGGGCGAGGCACGGGCGCTGATGGACGCCTACTTCGAGCGCTTCGGCGGCGTGCGGGACTATCTGCGCCGCGCGGTCGACGAGGCACGGGCGACCGGCTACACGGCGACGCTCTTCGGCCGCCGCCGCTACCTCCCCGACCTCAACAGCGACAACCGCCAGCGCCGCGAGGCCGCCGAGCGCATGGCGCTCAACGCGCCCATCCAGGGCACGGCGGCGGACATCGTCAAGATCGCCATGCTCAATGTGGACCGGGCCCTGCGCGAGGCGAACCTCTCCTCCCGCATGCTCCTCCAGGTCCACGACGAAATCGTCCTGGAGATCGCCCCCGGCGAGCGCGAGGCCGCGGAGTCCCTGGTCCGCCAGGAAATGTCCAACGCCGTCCACCTCAGCGTCCCCCTGGGCGTCTCGGTGGGCGCGGGCCCGGACTGGGAGTCGGCAGCGCATTAGCCTCCGGGGTGGATGCCCGGCACCCGCGCCCCAAAGGGGCGCGGGGAACTGCGCGACCAGCCAAGAACTACCCGCACGCCCAATCCGACAACAACCCGGCAGACGAGCAGGAACCCGGCTCAACCCCCGGAGGGACGCGCCGCCCGACCGCTACGACTCGGCTCCCTCCCGGCACCGTCGGCATCCGCACCCGAACCCGTACCGCCAGAGCCCTCAGCCGGACGCCACACCCTGACCCCCGCGGCGTACAGCACCAGCCCCAGGACGAGCCCCGCGCCCGCCCCGAAGCACAGCGTCGGGATCAGCTCCCAGTACTTCGCGGTGGCCCCCCAGTAGGCCCACCATCGAGACGCCCGCTGCACCGCCGCCACCCCGGCCAACCCGCCGATCACCGCGCAGGCCAGCCACCGGTCCCGCACCGAAAGCACCGGCACCCCGACCGGCGAAACGGCAGGGGACCGCCGTAGCGCCACGACCACGAACCCGACGATGACGAGCGCCGCCACCGCCGAACCGGCGTACTGCAGATACCAGTACAGCGGCGACCCCGCGATCTCCTCGCCCAGGACCGGGAACAGCCGCATCCCCCAGCGGTCGAGATGGGTGAACGCGTCCCACACGACGTGCGTCAGCGAGCCCAGTACGGCCGAGGCGTACCAACTCGCCGCCAGCGACGGCCGGACACGCGCGCGTGGCGCCCCGCAGCGCAGCAGCGTGGCCACCCGCGCCTGCCGCCGCACCGGCAGCAGGGCCACCAGCGGTTCGCGCAGCAGGAGCCACAGGCCCACCAGCGCCCAGGCGACGACGACATCGACCGTGAGCACGCCAGCGAACGAGTGCGTGACATCGCCGAACTCCATCGCCCCCGGCAGGACACTCGCCGCGTAGTAGGTCATGTCGGGAGCAAAGGACCCCGCCACCAGCACGGCCGGCACGAGCGTGGCCCGGCCGCTTCCGTCGGTGCGTACGGCGGGCAGTACGGCCGCCGCATGGCTGAGCGTGAACGGCAACGGGGCTCCTTGTGCGGTCGATTGACGAGACCGTTCGGGTCCGGGCTCGGTGAAGCCAGTATGCGCGACATTTGACAGGTGGACCGCATATGGCCAACTGGTAAAAATCGGACATCAACGGGTGCCCGTGCAAAGGAAGTTGTCGTAGGGTCGCCTGGGTCACCACGGCGAGCCCGCCGGACAGCGGCGGGCGCCCAGGCGTCCAGGGGAGGGGTCCATTTCATGGCGGCGCAATTCGGCAGGCTCCGCAAGGGCGCGGTGAACACCACGGTCGCCGCGGTCGTGGTCGCGGCACTGGCCGCGTCCCAGGCTCCGGGAGTGACGACCGACGACGCCGGCCGAAGAGTCACCACCGGAACCCAGCCCTCGCCGGACACGCCCGCCGAGAACAGCGCCACCGGCAACTCGCCGTACTACACGGACCTGCCGCCGCTGAACAGCCCCAGCCCCTCGCCCAGCGCCGACGACGACACCCCCGTCGCCACGGGCGACAGCGAGGCGGGCATCCCCGCGACCGTCCTCGACGCCTACAAGAAGGCCGAGGCCGCGCTCCGTCAGGCCAAGCCCAACTGCAACCTCCCGTGGCAGCTCCTCGCCGCCATCGGCAAGGTCGAGTCCGGCCAGGCCCGCGGCGGCCGTGTCGACGCGAACGGCAACACGCTCTCCCCGATCCTCGGCCCCCAGCTCAACGGCAACGGCTTCGCCAGCATCAGCGACACCGACGGCGGCGCCTACGACGGGGACAGCTCCTACGACCGTGCCGTCGGCCCCATGCAGTTCATCCCGTCCACCTGGGAGTGGGCCGGCCGCGACGGCAACGGCGACGGCCAGAAGAACCCCAACAACATCTACGACGCCGCGCTCGCCGCCGCCCACTATCTGTGCCGCTACGGCTGGGACCTGTCCACCCAGGGCGACCTCGACCGCGCGATCCTCAGCTACAACAACTCGCGGGACTACCTGAACCTGGTCCTGAGGTGGCTGGAGTACTACCGCAAGGGCACCCACGAGATCCCGGACGGCACCGGCACCCTCCCGTCCGACCGCAGCGACGACCACGCGGGGGCCGGCCCCTCGCCGTCGCCCACCCCGTCGAAGACACCCACGCCGTCGAAGACGCCCACCAACCCCACCAAGCCCGGCGGCGGCAGCGGCGGCGGCTCCACGAGCCCCAAGCCGACTCCGCCCAGCACGACTCCGCCGAGCACGACTCCGCCGAGCACGACACCCCCCACCCCCACCGACACGGTCCACCACTTGGAGGACCGGGGCACCGCCCAGCTCACCGCGATGGCCGGCGACACCTTCGCCGAGCGGATCGGCACCCGCGCCGAGACCAAGGCCGGCGAGGGCGTCGCCAAGGTCCGCGTCCGCTTCACGATCGTCGGCGCCACCGACGCCGCCTTCGGCAACGGCGAGAAGTACGCCACGACGCTCACCGACCTCGCCGGCGAGGCGGTGGCGCCCGCGCTCAAGGCGGGCGAGAACACCGGGACGTTCGTCGTCCGGGCCACCGTCGTCGGCCGTACGATCACCGGCCTCGACTACAAGGCCACCGTCACCGAGCGCGCCGCCGACACCCTGGCCCGCACCGGCGACGCCGAACTCACCTGCACGCCGGGCGGCGAGTTCGCCGACCAGGTCGAGGTGAAGGCGACCTACCAGGGTTCCGTGGCCGACAAGGTCGCGGCCACCGCCACCCTCGTCAAGTCGGCGGACGACCCGACCGAGAACGACAAGGGCCCCTACTTCAAGGACGCCGACGGCAAGGCCGTACGCACCCTGAAGGACCTGGAGACGGACGCGGACGGCCTGCTGAAGCTGCCGAAGCTCTACGCGGACGACACCACCGGTACGTTCCTGCTCCGCATCGAGACCGCGGGCGGCGCGACCCTGACCGTCGAGCTGACCGTGGCGGCGGCCGAGCCGACGGAGTCGGCGAGCCCGTCGGCGAGCCCCAGCGCGTAATCGTTCCTACGACCGTGGCGGCGCCCCTCCTCTTGAGGGGCGCCGCCGTCGTGTGCGACGTGTTCTCATCTCGCCCACCCGTTGCTACGGTGCCGGAGCTGACGACCTATCAGTTCCAGTCCGTCGGGAGGCCGTATGCGCGCCCTGATCGCCGCCGCGACCGGACTCGCCGTCGCGCTCGCCCTGGTCCTCGCGCTCACCGCGATGGGCTCACCGGCGGGTGAGACATCCCCCAAGCCGCTGCTGACGACGGTGCCCGCACACCCGTAACCGCCCCGTCCGGGAGGGAGGCCGAGATGCGCCGCAAGGCAAGCCTGATCCTGCTCGCCCTCGCCGTGTTCTTCGCGGCCCTGTCCCCGCTGCTGCGCTGGTACGCCTTCCCGCGCCTGGCCAAGATCCCGGCCGGCCAGTACCAGGACATGGTCCTGGAGGCGAAGGACGCCACCCTCCTCGACTACGGCACGATGCAGGCCCGCAAGGTCCCCAAGGTCACCATCGTGCAGACCCTGAAGGGCAACGTCGAGGAGTCGGAGAAGATCGAGAAGACGGCCGGCAAGGACGTGGTCGTCTGGGACGGCCTGTCCTACGTCGTCGGCCCCGACGGCAAGATGGTCTCCAGGATCCCCGAGCGCTACATCTTCGACGCCCACACCCAGGAACCCGTCCACGCCACCGGCGAGATGGTCGACGGCGACCCGGTGAAGCGCACCGGCATCGAGTTCAAGTGGCCGTTCCTGACGGAGAAACGGGACTACGAGTACTTCGACGCCCAGGCGCGCGTCACGGCCCCCATACACTTCAAGGGCACCCAGAACTTCCGCGGCGTCGACGTCTACTACTTCGAGCAGACCATCCCCTGGACCAAGGTCAAGTTCCCCAAGACGATGCCGGTCGAGGGCATCACCCCGGAGTCGGTCGCCAAGACCGGCACGACCCGCTGGTACACCACCGTGCGCAAGTTCTGGGTCGAACCCCTCACCGGCGCCCCCGTCTACGGCGAGGAGATCCACAAGGAGGAACTGCGCGGCGGCACCCTGCTCGGCGACCGCGACAAGGTGACGGCGTTCGCGGGCCACGTGAAGATGCGCGAGGACTACATCGACCACACCGTGAACCTGGTCAAGTCCAACCGCACCCTGGTCCTGCTGATGACGTCGTACCTGCCCTGGGGCTTCCTGACCCTGGGCGCCCTGCTCCTGGCCCTCTCCCTCTACCTGGAGGCCCGCAGCCGCCGCCCCGGCGACCCGGCGCCGGCGAAGGACGCCGAACCCGAGCCGGTCAGCGCCTGAGCCGGGCGTTGGTGTGCCGGGTCGGCTCGGCGGTGGCCGGATCCTCGGGCCACGGGTGCTTGGGATAGCGGCCGCGCAACTCCGCCCGTACGCCCTTGTAGCCGTCCTTCCAGAAGGACGCGAGGTCGGCGGTGACGGCCGCGGGCCGCCCGGCGGGGGAGAGCAGATGGACCAGGAGCGGCACCCCGGCGACGGACGGCGACTCGTGCAGGCCGAACATCTCCTGCAACTTCACGGCGAGAACCGGTTGTTCGGGGTTGCCGTAGTCGATCCGGATCCTGGACCCGCTCGGTACGGCGATGCGCTCCGGGGCGAGCTCGTCCAGCCGCCCGGCTTCCCCCGAGGCCCACGGCAGCAGCCGGCCCAGCGCCTGCCCGGCGTCGATCCGCGCCAGGTCGGCCCGCCGCCGCGCGCGGCTCAGCTCGGGCTCCAGCCATTCGTCCACGCGCGCGTGGAGCGCGTCGTCGGACACATCGGGCCAGGGGGCGCCGCGGTGCAGGTGGAGGAACGCGAGCCGTTGCCTCAGTACGCCCGCGTCGGCGGACCAGCGCAGCAGGCCGAGCCCTTCCTGCCGTAGACCTTCCAGGAGCGCGTCGCGTACGAGTACGGGGTCGGCGTCCGCCAGGGGACGCGCCGCGAGCTCGATCGCCCCGAGCCGCTCGACCCGCCGGGCGACGACGTCCCCGTCGGCCCAGTGGACCTCCTGGCGCTCGGAATACAGCGTGGCCGCCGCCGAGCGGGCCATGTCCTCGTCCACCGCGGCGGCGAGCTGCACGCGCGCGTGCCCCTTGCCGACGGGGCGGTCCGCGACGGCCACGGCGATCCAGGGAGCTCCGCGCAGGGCGGAGCCGTCGGGGAGTTCGGCGCGCGTTCCGGAGGCCATGAGGTAGGACCCGCCGTCGGCCTTGGCGACCCGCTCGGGGAAGGCGAGGGCCGCGACGAGCCCGACGCGGCCGTCCTCCCCGGCGTCCGCCCCACCCGCACCGCCACCCACGGCACCCGGCGAGGCCTCGACGTTCACCTCTGCGGAATGAGGGTCACGGGTGGGCAGGTGGGCGAACTCCGCGGCGACGGCCCGCAGCCGCCGCACTTCCGCCCGCCACCGCCCCGCGTAGGCGTCACCCGCACGCCGGGCGGCCCGCAACGCACCGGCGAGATCATCCCCGTACTCCCGCGGCGCTTCCTCACTCAGCAGTGCGACGACCTCCGCGGCCGGGTCCACCCCGACCGACGCAGCCGCGTCCATCAGGGCCCGTCCCAGCCGAGGGTGCAACCCCAGCCGAGCCAACCGCACCCCTCGCCCGGTCGCCCGCCCGGCCGAGTCCACTGCGCCGACGCCGGCGAGAGCGTCCCGCGCCGCCGCCATCGCCCCGCCCGGCGGCGGATCCAACAACGCGAGGCCGGTGGCCTCCGGATCGCCCCAGCAGGACGCCTGCAACGCGAACGCCGTCAGGTCGGCCACCTTGATCTCCGGCGACGGGAAGCGCGGCAGACGGGCGTCCTCGGCCTGAGTCCAGCAGCGGTAGACCGCGCCCGGCGCCTCACGCCCGGCCCGCCCCGCCCGCTGCCGCCCGGCCGCCCGCGAGGCCCGCACCGTCGTCAGCGCGCTCAGCCCGCGCGCGTGGTCGACGCGAGGCTCGCGCGCGAGGCCGGAGTCGACGACCACCCGCACGCCGGGAACCGTCAGCGACGACTCCGCCACGGACGTCGCCAGCACCACCCGGCGCCGCGCCCCACCGGCCAGCACGGCGTCCTGCACGGCCGCCGGCGCCCGCCCGTGCACCTGGAGCACCTCGACGTCCCCGAGATCCCCCAGCCGCCCGGCCACCCGCGCGATCTCGCCCACGCCGGGCAGGAAGCACAGCACGTCCCCCGCCCGCTCGGTCAGCGCCCGCCGTACCACCGACGCCACGTGCGTCAGCAGCGCCGGGTCGACCCGCATGCCGTGCGGTGGGCGTACCGGGCGCGTCGGCGGGGCCCACACCACCTCCACGGGATGCGCGACGCCCTCCGCCTCGACCACCGGCGCGTCACCCAGCAGCCGTGCCCACCCCTGGGCGTCCGTCGTCGCCGACGCGGCCACCAGGCGCAGCTCCGGCCGCAGCGTCTGCCGTACGTCCCACAGGAACGCCGTCACCGTGTCCGCGTCCAGATGACGCTCGTGGCACTCGTCGAGGACCACCGCGTCCACGCCCGCGAGCTCCTGGTCGCGCTGCAGGCGCTGGAGCAGCACACCGGTCGTGACGACCTCCACGCGCGCGTGGCGCCCGACGACCCGCTCCCCGCGCACGGTGTAGCCGACGTTCTCGCCGACCTTCTCGCCCAGCAGCCACGCCATCCGGCGTGCCGCCGCCCGTGCCGCGATCCGCCGGGGCTCGGCGACGACGACCCGCCGCGCGGGCGCGTGTGCCTCGCCGAGCAGCCCCGCCAGCGCGAGCGGCACCAGCGTCGTCTTGCCCGTGCCGGGCGGCGCGACGAGCACCGCGGTGCCGTGCGCCTGAAGGGCGCCGGTCAGGCCGGGCAGGGCGGCGCGTACGGGCAGTGCGTCCAGGGCGTCGTAACGGATCACGCGCTCAGTCTCTCCCCCAGCCTCCGGCCGGGGGTGCCCCCATCTCGCTTCGCTCGCACACGAAGATCGCCGTCCCCGGGATCAGGTTCCCGCGCAGCGGCGACCAGCCGCCCCACTCGGAGGTGTTCCAAGCCGGCCACTCCGGCTCGACCAGGTCCACCAGCCGGAAGCCCGCCGCCACGACGTCCCGCACCCGGTCGCCCACCGTGCGGTGGTGCTCGACGTACACCGCGTCGCCGTGCTCGTCCTGCTCCACGTACGGCGTGCGGTCGAAGTAGGAGGCGGCCACGGACAGCCCCTCGGGGCCCGGCTCGTCCGGGAAGGCCCAGCGGATGGGGTGGGTGACCGAGAAGACGAAGCGTCCGCCGGGCCGCAGCACCCGTCGCACCTCGCGCAGCACCTGCACCGGGTCGGCCACGAACGGCAGCGCGCCGTAAGCCGAGCACGCCAGGTCGAACGAGGCGTCGGCGAAGGGCAGCGCCCCTGCGTCGGCGCACACCAGAGGGAACGCGCCCCCGATACGCAACGCGTGCTGGAGCTGGCGGTGGGAGAGGTCCAGGGCGACCGGGCGGGCGCCCTGCGCGGCCAGCCAGCGCGAGCACTGGGCGGCACCCGCGCCGATCTCCAGGACCTCCTTGCCCTTGAGGTCCTCCGGCGGGCCGAGCAGCTCGGCCTCCACCTCGTCCAGGCCCTCGGGGCCCCATACGAAGCGGTCGTCGCCGAGGAACGTGCCGTGCTCGACCTGGTACTCGTCGGCGTTGCGGTCCCACCACCCCCGGTTGGCCCGGGAACTCTCGGCGGCTCCGGCCGCACGCCGCGTGGCCTCCGGCTCGGACGCGTCGGACACGGTCTCGGGCGATACGGGCTCTTGGATGATCGGCTCCCTCGTCGTACTCTTCCGTCACCTGAATGGCGCGGCCCCCGTCGGTGGTGTCACGAAAGGGGCGTCCCTAGGCCTGCGTGGCCTCAAGAGACACGTCTTGTGCCGGGTATGGGGCGATCCGCCCCGGGTGTGCGGCTTCGCGCATTGACCATGTCCGGCTGCCCCCGTATGCTACAAGTTGCGCTGCGGGCCTGCGCACCTCAGACGTAGCAGGCTGCGCTCGCATCTGTTGTATGTCCCCTCGGTTGTCGAGGCGCCCACGCTGTTGTGCGGCGCTTCCTTGGCTGTCCGGCTTCATCAGAGCGAAACGGGCTCCCGGCGTAAGCAGTACCTACGACTTCAATGTCCGTACCGGAGCCCTTTCCCACATGACGAGCAGCACCGAGACCACCGCCACCACCCCGCAGGTAGCGGTCAACGACATCGGTAACGAGGAAGCCTTCCTCGCAGCGATCGACGAGACGATCAAGTACTTCAACGACGGCGACATCGTCGACGGCGTCATCGTGAAGGTCGACCGGGACGAGGTCCTGCTCGACATCGGTTACAAGACCGAAGGTGTCATCCCGAGCCGCGAGCTCTCGATCAAGCACGACGTCGACCCGAACGAGGTCGTCGCCGTCGGCGACGAGATCGAGGCCCTTGTCCTCCAGAAGGAGGACAAGGAAGGCCGCCTGATCCTCTCGAAGAAGCGCGCCCAGTACGAGCGTGCCTGGGGCACCATCGAGAAGATCAAGGAAGAGGACGGCATCGTCACCGGTACCGTCATCGAGGTCGTCAAGGGTGGTCTCATCCTCGACATCGGCCTCCGTGGCTTCCTCCCCGCCTCGCTGGTGGAGATGCGCCGCGTCCGCGACCTTCAGCCCTACGTGGGCAAGGAGCTCGAGGCCAAGATCATCGAGCTGGACAAGAACCGCAACAACGTGGTCCTGTCCCGCCGTGCCTGGCTGGAGCAGACCCAGTCCGAGGTCCGCCAGACGTTCCTCACGACCCTCCAGAAGGGTCAGGTCCGTTCCGGCGTCGTCTCCTCGATCGTCAACTTCGGTGCCTTCGTGGACCTGGGTGGCGTCGACGGTCTGGTCCACGTCTCCGAGCTGTCCTGGAAGCACATCGACCACCCCTCCGAGGTCGTCGAGGTCGGCCAGGAGGTCACCGTCGAGGTCCTCGACGTCGACATGGACCGCGAGCGTGTCTCCCTGTCGCTGAAGGCGACCCAGGAAGACCCGTGGCAGCAGTTCGCCCGCACCCACCAGATCGGCCAGGTCGTGCCCGGCAAGGTCACGAAGCTGGTTCCGTTCGGTGCGTTCGTCCGCGTCGACGAGGGCATCGAGGGTCTGGTCCACATCTCCGAGCTGGCCGAGCGCCACGTGGAGATCCCGGAGCAGGTCGTCCAGGTCAACGACGAGATCTTCGTCAAGGTCATCGACATCGACCTCGAGCGCCGTCGCATCAGCCTCTCGCTGAAGCAGGCCAACGAGTCCTTCGGTGCCGACCCGGCCTCGGTCGAGTTCGACCCGACCCTGTACGGCATGGCCGCGTCCTACGACGACCAGGGCAACTACATCTACCCCGAGGGCTTCGACCCCGAGACCAACGACTGGCTCGAGGGCTACGAGAAGCAGCGCGAGGAGTGGGAGCGCCAGTACGCCGAGGCGCAGCAGCGCTTCGAGCAGCACCAGCAGCAGGTCATCAAGTCCCGCGAGGCCGACGCGGCGGCTGCCGCCGAGGGCGGCGACGCGGCGGGTGCGGCTCCGGCCGCGTCCGGTGGCTCGTACTCCTCCGAGGGCGGCGACCAGTCCGGTGCGCTGGCTTCGGACGAGGCGCTTGCCGCGCTGCGGGAGAAGCTGGCGGGTGGGCAGAGCTGACGCCCACTGAGCAGTAGCTCTTGACTGAGGGGCCGTACCTTTCGAGGTGCGGTCCCTCGGTGTTTTGTGGGTTGTTTTTCGGCTGACGGCCGGTGGGGGCTTGTCGCGCAGTTCCCCGCGCCCCTTTTGCGGCGTTGCCCGTCCGTTCTCAAGATCATGGCCTCCTCCACCGGGAATGCCCGTGCCCGTAAGGGCGTTGTCACGTACGGACACAAGGAGGAGCGGTCACAGTGCTTGATCCGCAGGGTTTGTACGCATGGGAGCCGAAGGGCCTCGCCGTCGTCGACATGGCACTCGCCCAGGAGTCGGCCGGTCTTGTCATGCTCTACCACTTCGACGGATACATCGACGCGGGCGAGACCGGCGACCAGATCGTCGACGGCCTCCTGGGCTCGCTGCCCCACCAGGTCGTCGCCCGCTTCGACCACGACCGGCTGGTGGACTACCGCGCCCGCCGACCGCTGCTGACGTTCAAGCGCGACCGCTGGGCCGGCTACGAGGACCCCGCCATCGAGGTGCGGCTCGTGCAGGATGCCACGGGTGCGCCCTTCCTGCTGCTGTCCGGGCCCGAGCCGGACGTGGAGTGGGAGCGCTTCGCCGCGGCCGTCAAGGAGATCGTGGAGCGGCTCGGGGTACGGCTGTCGGTGAACTTCCACGGCATCCCCATGGGCGTCCCGCACACCCGCCCGGTCGGCCTCACCCCGCACGGCAACCGCACCGAGCTCGTCCCGGGCCACAGCAGCCCCTTCGACGAGGCGCAGGTGCCCGGCAGCGCCGAGTCCCTCATCGAGTACCGGCTGATGCAGGCCGGGCACGACGTCCTGGGCGTCGCCGCGCACGTCCCGCACTACATCGCCCGCTCCCCGTACCCGGACGCGGCCCTGACCGTCCTGGAGGCCGTCACGGCGGCGACCGGCCTGGTCCTGCCCGGCATCGCGCACTCCCTGCGCACCGACGCCCACCGCACGCAGAACGAGATCGACCGCCAGATCCGCGAGGGCGACGAGGAGCTCACCAACCTCGTCGAGGGCCTGGAGCACCAGTACGACGCCATCGCCGGCGCCGAGGCCCGGGGCAACATGCTGGCCGAGCCGGTGGACATCCCGTCGGCGGACGAGATCGGCCGCGAGTTCGAGCGGTTCCTGGCGGAGCGGGAGGGCGACGGCTGAGGGACACCGGTCCCGCCGGAGGCGCTGTCAGTGGCGGGGCCTAAGCTCGACGCATGCTGAGGGTAGGCCTGACCGGCGGTATCGGTGCCGGTAAGAGCGAGGTGTCGCGGCTGCTCGTGGAGCACGGGGCCGTGTTGATCGACGCGGACCGGATCGCGCGGGAGGTCGTCGCGCCGGGCACGCCCGGGCTCGCCGCCGTCGTCGAGGCGTTCGGCGAGGAGGTGCTCGCCGCGGACGGCAGCCTGGACCGGCCCAAGCTGGGCTCGATCGTCTTCGCCGACGCGGACCGGCTCGCCGTGCTGAACTCGATCGTGCACCCCCTGGTCGGCGCCCGCTCCCGCGAGCTGGAGGAGGCCGCCGCCGAGGACGCCGTGGTCATCCATGACGTCCCGCTCCTCACGGAGAACGGCCTGGCGCCGCTGTACGACGTCGTGGTCGTCGTCGACGCCAGTGCCGAGACCCAGCTCGACCGCCTCGTCCGGCTGCGCGGCATGACCGAGGAGGACGCTCGCGCGCGCATGGCCGCGCAGGCGTCGCGGGACAGCCGCCTGGAGATCGCGGACATCGTCATCGACAACGACGTACCGCTGGAAGAGCTCCAGCGGCGCGTGAAGGACGTATGGGACGAGCTGGTGCGCAGAGCCAACGCGGCACACCAGGGGCGGCGGTCCCCGTCGGCACAGGAACAGCCACAGGAATAGCCGTGCTCCGTTCGCGCGTTGAATCCCCCCAGTGAGGGAAGGACTCTGCCGTGCCCGAGACCAGCGGTTCCACCGGACGTACCCCGGAGACGCATGTCATCGACTTCCGTGCCGCCGAGCAACTGCTGGCCGCACGGGATCCGCGGGGCGCGGTGAAGCTGCTGGACGGGGTCATCGCCGCGCACCCGGAGAACACCGCGGCCCGGCTGCTGCGCGCGCGTGCCTTCTTCGCCGCGGCGCAACTGCGGCCCGCCGAGCTGGAGTTCACCATCGTCCTGGAGCGCGAGCCGGACAACGCGTTCGCGCACTTCGCGCTCGCCCGCACCTACGAGCGGCAGGGTCGGCACGACCAGGCCAAGCGCCACTTCCGGCTGGCCGCCGCACTCGATCCGAACCCCCGGTTTCTGAAGGCGGCGCGGTTCGACGCGTGAGCGGCGACTCGGGGTGACGGCTCGCGGCACGCCTAGGGGGTGCGGTTCCCCGGTGGTGGCCGGGGCGGGCGGTACTCGGAGGCCGGCCCCTGCGGGCGGTAGGGACGGTCGTCGGGCGGGGAGTACGGCGGTATGTCGCGGCCCGGCTGGTAGTGCGGGCCCTGGCGGATGTGCCTGAGAACCATGACCATGTCGATCGTGATCACCAGCCACAGCACCCCGCAGGCCACCGCCCACCCCGGGCGGCCCGCGAGCGCGAACGCGGCGGTGCCGAAGACCGCCCACAGCAGACCCCACACGCACAGCCAGAAGCGGACCCGCAGTGCACTGCGCGCCGTCACCGGCTCACTGCCCGTACGCATCGGAAACCACCGCTCCTCCTTGAAACGTACTCCTCGTTCTCCCAGCAGGGGGCCTCGTGCTGCCGGACACCGATGAACTGGCCGAAGTGCTGCTCGATCTCTCCGTACCCCACGAGGACGTCAACGACCTCGTGCGGATGGGCCGGCGGGTGACGGACGACCCCGAGCTGCGGCAGTTCCTGGAGCGGTCCGTCGACGAGCTGGTCCGGGGGATGGGCGAGATCGGCGGCGCGGTCGACCTGCCCGACCTCGACTGGGCCTCGGGTCCCTTGCAGCGCTGCTTTCCCGTCTACGTGTTCGTCGCGGCACTGCCGTACACGCGCGCCTACCACCGCGAGCGCGGCGTCCCGGCCGACGTCTCCCGGCGCACTCTCGCCGACCTCGGGCGGAACATGGCCGCGCACCGCAGACGGCACGGCAGGTCGGGACTGCTGGCCCCGTGGTGGCTCATCCACCACTTCCGCGGTGAGCTGTACCAGTTGGGCCGGCTGCAGTTCGAGCGGGCGCGGCTCGGGCAGCGTACGGGGACCAGGCTCGCGCTCACGGGGCTCGGTGTGGGGCCGGACTCACTCTGCCTCAATCTGCACATACCGGACTTCCATGGACCGATGTCCCCGGTCGCCGTCGAGCGATCCCTGGCGATGGCCCGGGAGTTCTTCCCGCTGCACTTTCCGCGGGAGCGGTACCGGGTGGTGACCTGCCACTCCTGGCTGCTGGACGCGCAGCTCAAGGACTACCTGCCCGGCGACTCCAACATCGTCCGGTTCCAGGAGCGTTTCCACCTCGCCCGCGAGGACCGGGAACAGGCCGACACCGAGCCGGTCGGATTCGTCTTCGGGGACCCCGAGTTGCCGATCGAGAGCCTGCCGCGCGGCACGGCCGTGGAGCGGGCCGTCGGGGACCATCTGCGGGCGGGCGGTCACTGGTACGTCGGGCACGGGTGGCTGCCGTTCGACAAGAAGGGCTGAAACTCCGTTCGTACGGCGATGAGTTCGAGGGCGAGTGCCGGTCTACCTCTCTGACAGCACCACGGACCGCTGAACACAGGAGATCCCCATGTCCGAGAGCACCGCTTCCGTCACCACCGCCACGTCCCGCCCCGTCATCGCCGAGTCCGCGACGCCGCGTGGCCGCCGCGCCCGGATCGCCCTGCGCGGCCTTCAGATCCTGCTCGCCCTCTTCTACGGCATCGCGAGCGCGCTGCCCAAGCTCATCGCGCACCCGTCGGCCGCCGAGGGCTTCGACGAGCTGGGCTGGGGCAGCGCGGGGATGTACACCATCGGTGCCCTCGAACTGGCCGGTGCCGTCGCGCTGTTGATCCCGGTGCTGCAGTCGGTGGCGGCGTTGGCGCTGAGCGCGCTGATGGTGGGCGCGTTCGTCGTCGCGATCACCGCCTTCGACGGCGAGATGGCGGCGACGCCGCTGATCCTGATCGTGCCGCTCGCCCTGATCGCCTGGGCGCGGCGCAGTTCCAACGCGGATCTGCTGCGGCTGGTGCGACGACGCGCGTGAGCGGCGACGACGTCGACGACGGCGATGGCGGCGACGACGGCGATGGCGGCGATGGCGGCGATGGCGGCGATGGCGGCGATGGCGTCCGGCTCGGGCCTTCCCGGTCCGCCGGACGCCATCGCCGTATGGCATGCGCGCCGTGCCTTGTGTCAGTGCTCGCGTGGTCGTCCCGCTCCGCCGCCCATGAGGCCGCGCAGGCGTTCCATCTCACGGCGGTCCCGCTTGGTCGGGCGGCCGGTGCCGCGGTCGCGGACGCCGGCCGGGGCGACGGCCTCGCGCGGCGGGGGAGGGGGCGAGTTGTCGACGTAGCACTGGACCGCCACGGGGGCGCCGACCCGCTTGCGGATGAGCCGCTTGACGACGACGATCCGCTCCCGGTTCTCCTGCCGCAGCCGGACCTCGTCGCCGATGCGCAGGGAGTGGGAGGGCTTCACGCTCTGGCCGTTCACGCGCACATGCCCGCCCTTGCAGGCGGTGGCGCCCAGGGAGCGGGTCTTCACCAGGCGTACGGCCCAGATCCAACTGTCGATCCGCACGGACTCGCCGCTGTGCGCACCGGCGGCCTCGGCGGCGGCCACGGCGGCTGCGGTCTTCGGGTCGACGGCCTGCTCGCCGCTCGCCGCGTCCGGCCGCGGTCCCTCGGCCGCGCCGCCCGTCTTCGCCTCGTCATCCTCGCAAGCCATGCCTCGACCTTAGTCCTCAGTCCTCGCCGGGAGACCGGTCGCCGTATCAACGGCGGGAGCGCTTTACCGTGGAGCTGTGGACGCCCTCGCCGATCTCGACCTGCGGATCACGGGCTGCCGTGCCTGTCCGCGGCTGGTCGACTGGCGTGAGGAGGTGGCCCGCACCAGGCGCGCCGCCTTCGCCGACCAGACGTACTGGGGCCGCCCGGTGCCCGGTTTCGGCCCGCCGGACGCCCGGCTGCTGATCGTCGGGCTCGCCCCGGCGGCCCATGGCGGCAACCGCACCGGCCGGATGTTCACCGGGGACCGCTCCGGTGACGTGCTGTACCAGGCGCTGCACGACGTGGGCCTCGCCTCGCAGCCCACGTCGGTCGCCTCCGACGACGGCCTGGAGCTGTACGGCGTCCGCGTCACGGCCCCCGTGCACTGCGCGCCGCCCGCCAACAAGCCCACCCCCGAGGAGCGGGAGACCTGCCGGCCCTGGCTGGTGCAGGAGCTGCGGCTGCTGCGGCCGACCCTGCGCGCGGTCGTGGCCCTCGGCGCCTTCGGCTGGCAGGCGACGCTGCCCGCGCTGACGGAGGCGGGGTGGAGCGTGCCTCGGCCGCGGCCCGCGTTCGCGCACGGGGCGCGGGTTTCGGTGGACGGGCTCGAGCTCTTCGGGTGCTTCCACGTCAGCCAGCGCAACACCTTCACCGGACGGCTCACGCCCGTGATGCTGCGCGAGGTGCTGCGTACGGCGGCTGATGCGGCGGGCCTGCGCGAAGCGCCGTACGACGGCTAAGGTCCCCGGATGGCCCTTTACCCGGAGATCGAACCGTACGACCACGGCATGCTGGACGTCGGTGACGGCAACCGCGTGTACTGGGAGACCTGCGGAAATCCGCGGGGCAAGCCCGCGCTCGTGCTGCACGGTGGGCCGGGCTCCCGCAGCAACCCTTGGTTCCGGCGGCTGTTCGATCCTGCCGCGTACCGCGTCGTGCTGCTCGATCAGCGCGGCTGCGGGCGTTCGACGCCGCCCGCGAGCGCGTACGACACGGACATGAGCGTCAACACGACAGCACATCTGATGGCCGATCTGGAGCTGCTGCGGCGGCACCTCGGGATCGAGCGGTGGCTGGTGTGGGGCGTCTCGTGGGGCTCTGTGCTCGGGCTGCGGTACGCCCAGACCCATCCCGGTGTCGTGTCCGAGCTGGTCCTCACGGGGGTGGCCACCGGTTCCAACGCCGAAGTCGCCCTGATGACCAAGGGGCTGGGACAGTTGTTCCCGGAGGCCTTCGAGCGGTTCCTCGCCGAGCTGCCGGAGGCCGCGCGGGCGGGGAATCTCGCGGCCGCGTACAACCGGCTGATCGAGTCGCCCGATCCGCGGGTGCGGGCGCGGGCGGCGCGGGCCTGGACCGACTGGGAGACGGCCATCGCCGCCGCCCCGCCGCGTTCCGTCCCGCGCTACGAGGATCCGGTGTTCCGCATGGGCTTCGCCCGGACCGTGACGCACTACTGGGGCAACGACCACTTCCTCGGCGAGGGCAACGAGGAGGGTGTCGTCCTGCGGGGCGCACCCCTGCTGAAGGACATCCCGGGCACCCTCGTCCAGGGCAGCCTCGACCCCGGCAACCTCCTCGGGGTCGTCTGGCGCCTCCACCACGCCTGGCCCGGCAGTGAGCTGATCGTCATCGACGACGTGGGGCACAACGCCGGGGCGCCGGACATGGCGGACGCGCTGGTGGCGGCGACGGACAGGTACGCGGGGCGCTAACCGGGCTCCTCCCCGAACAACTGCCGTACCGTCGAGCGGTAGTTGGTCCGCACGTGGGCCAGCGCGTGCGCACGCGCCCGGGCCGGGTCGCCGGAGGCGATCGCCTCGTACAGCTCGCGGTGCTCGACGAGGAGCTGGGGCCACTCCTCGTTGCGCCGGGTCATCCAGCGCAGCCGGCCGGCGACCGGTTCCAGGGCCTCGATCAGCAGGTTGTTGTCCGCCATGGCCACGATGCGGTCGTGCAGCCGGCTGTTGATGTCCGTGATCGCCTCCGCGTCCCCCGCCTCGGTCGCGGTGGCCGCCTGGTCAAGAAGCTGTTCCACCTCGGCCAGGT
Source organism: Streptomyces sp. UG1 (assembly GCF_049974585.1). Classification (NCBI taxonomy): domain Bacteria; kingdom Bacillati; phylum Actinomycetota; class Actinomycetes; order Kitasatosporales; family Streptomycetaceae; genus Streptomyces; species Streptomyces sp. UG1. The sequence continues at coordinate 127,763 of NZ_JBNGGG010000024.1, forward strand.
CCTTCGGTGTGGCCCGGGCGGCGGCGAGTCCGGCCGCGTACACCTCCAGGGCCTCCCGCAGCTCGAAAAGCTCCTTGACGTCGGCCGGGGTCAGCCGGCGCACGACCGTACGGCGTGCCGACTCGAAGTGGACGAAGCCCTCGGCGACCAGGGCCCGGATCGCCTCGCGGACCGGCACGCGCGAGACACCGAGGCGCTCGGCGAGCTCCCGCTCCACGAGCCGGTCGCCTGGCCGCAGGCGCCCGGCGATGATGTCCTGCCGCAGGGTCGCCAGGACGCGTTCCCGTACCGCGCCCAGGGGTTCGATCTTCGTCGTGGAGCTCATGAGGCCATCTTCGCCGACTCCGGGCCTCTTTTACCGAGCGTTAACAGGAGCGACATCGGTCGGAACTGTTGACGGGAGGACCATGTCCGCAGTTTGGTATACCAAACGCCCTCCGCATGTAGTCTCTCCGTCCCCCGGCTCCTGGAGGCCTCGTGTCCCTCGCCGACCGTGCCGAAGCCACCGGCACACCAGCATTCGTCCCCGATCCCCGGCTCACCAACGAAGACCTCGCTCCCGCGAAGAAGCGCAACTGGAAGGTCTTCGACCTCTTCGCCATGTGGATGTCCGACGTCCACAACCTCGGCAATTACACGTTCGCGGCCGGACTCCTGGTCCTCGGCATGAACGTGTGGCAGGTCTTCACCTCCCTGCTCGTCGGCTTCGTGCTGATCTACATCGGGATGAACTGGATGGGGAAGATCGGCCAGCTCCACGGCGTCCCGTTCCCGGTCGTCAGCCGCATCAGCTTCGGCGTCTGGGGTGCCAACATCCCGGCGCTGATCAGGGCCGTCATCGCCATCATGTGGTACGGCATCCAGACCTACCTGGCCTCCGTCGCCGTGAACGTGATGCTGCTGGCCGCCTGGCCGGGCCTGGAGTCCTGGACGCACAACTCCTTCCTGGGCCTGCACCAGCTCGGCTGGTGCACCTTCATCGCCCTGTGGCTGATCCAGGCGGCGATCATCAGCCAGGGCATGGAGTCGGTACGCAAGTTCCAGGACTTCTGCGGCCCGGCGATCTGGGTGGTGATGATCGCCCTCGCGGTCTGGATCCTGGCCAAGGCAGGCTGGACGATCTCGCTCACGTCCACCCCCAACCCCGTCTCCGTCGGCGAGCAGTGGCGGCAGTGGTTCGGCGCGATCGGGCTGATCCTCGCCACGTACGGCACGCTGATGCTCAACTTCTGTGACTTCTCGCGCTTCGCCCCCGACTACAAGACGGTCAAGCGCGGCAACTTCTGGGGCCTGCCGATCAACTCGACGGCGTTCGTCGTCGTTTCGGTGATCGTCACGGCGGGCTCGATCGAGGTGTTCGGCAAGGCCATCACCGAGCCGGCCTACCTCGTCGCCGAGATCGGCAACACCTGGGTCCTCGTCCTCGGCGCTCTGACCTTCGCGATCGCCACCATGGGCGTCAACATCGTCGCCAACTTCGTCTCACCGGCGTACGACCTGGCCAACGTCTGGCCGCAGAAGATCACCTTCAAGGTCGGCGGCATGATCAGCACGGTGGCCGCGCTCGTGGTGACGCCGTGGAACCTCTTCTCGAACCCGACGGTCGTCAACTACTTCCTGGGCGGCCTCGGCGCCTTCCTGGGCCCGCTGTTCGGCGTGATCATGGTCGACTACTACCTGATCAAGCACGGCCGCGTGGACACGAACGAGCTGTTCTCCGCCGAGCCCGGCTCGCGCTACTACTACCGCAAGGGCGTCAACCCCAAGGCGCTGTGGGCGTTCCTGCCGGCGGCGGGTGTCTCGGCGGTGCTGGCGCTGGTGACGACGTTCAGCGCGGTGGCGCCGTACTCCTGGTTCATCGGTACGGCGCTCGGGGCGGGGCTGTATCTGGTGCTGTGCCGCGACGAGCGGGCCGCCGGGTCTGCGGCCGCGGCTGCGGCTACGGTGCGGGAGGTCTGAAGGACGTGCGGATCGTCGTCACCAACTGCAACACCACGCAGGAGATGACCGAGGAGATCGTACGTGGTGCCCGGGCCGCCGCAGGCCCGGGCACCACCGTGCTCGGACTGACCCCCGAGTGGGGCCCGGAGTCGGCGGAGGGCTGGCTGGACAGCTACCTGTCGGCGGCGGCGGTGATGGACGCGCTGCGGACGTACGAGGGCCCCGCGTACGACGCGGTCGTCATGGCCGGCTTCGGCGAGCACGGCCGCGAGGGCGTCCGGGAGCTGGTGGACGTCCCCGTCGTCGACATCACGGAGGCCGCCGCGCACCTGGCCTGTCTGCTCGGGCGGCGCTACGGGGTGGTGACCACGCTGGAGCGGTCGTGCGGGCAGATCGAGGACAGCCTGGAGCTGGCCGGGGTCGGGCGGAACTGTGTCGCCGTGATCGGTACCGGGCTCGGAGTGCTGGAGCTGGAGGACGGCGAACGCACGGAAGCCGCCTTCCTGACGGCTGCCGAACGGGCGCGGGACGCCGGTGCCGAGGTCCTGGTGCTGGGGTGCGCCGGGATGACCGGCCTGCAGCGGCTCGTGGCGGAGAAGCTGGGGGTTCCGGTGGTCGACGGCGTCGGGGCGGCCGTCAAACTCGCCGAGTCCCTGGTGGAACTGGGGTTGCGGACGAGCCGGGCCGGGGGGTACGCGAGGCCGTTGCCGAAGCGGCGGGTGTGGGGGCGGGTGGGGGAGTGAGGTGGGGGTGATCGTCGTGGGGGCCTAGTGGGTCGGTGGCCTGGTGGCCGGTTGCTCGGTGGTCTGGTGCCGGCGGCTTGGTGGTCCGGCGGCTTGGTGGTCCGGTGGCCCGGCTGCCTGGCGATCCGGCCGCTCGGTGGCTCGGTGGTGCGGTGGCCTGGCGGTGCGGTGGCCCTGTGGTCTGGTGGCTCGGTGGTGCGGTGGCCTCGTGCTCCGGCGGTCCTGTCGCCCGGTGACCCCACCGCCCGGTGGTCCGGGTCGCCGGTGTCGGTGGCTGTCCGACCCGGACGCCAGACGTACCGTACGTCCGGCTCCCGCTCCTCGTTCCCGCTCCCGTCCGTGTGCTCGACGGCGACAAAGCCATGGCGCTCGTAGAAGCGCTGGGCGGGCCCGTTGACCTGGAAGGTCCAAAGGCTCAGCCCGTCCGGGCGGCGCTGCTTGGCGAGTGCGACGAACCGGTCCCCGACGCCGCGCCCACGCCAGTCGGGATCGAGATAGAGCTGGGAGAGCAGGTCGCCGTCGAGGACCATGAGACCGACGAGGCGGTCGGCGGCCTCGGCGACCCAGGTCTCCCGCAACAGCACCACCACCTCCCGGAAGTACGTGCGCACCTCGTCGTCGGAGCGCGGCCGAGTGACGCTCGGCAGCGCGGCGGCGAACGACCGCAGCCATACGTCGGCGGCGGCGCCGGCGTCGGTGGGCAGGGCGCGCCGCAGGGCGACGGCCGTCACGGCCGCGTCGCCTCGTGCTCCTCGGGAACGACGGAGGTGGCCGTGATCTCCACCAACTGCCCCGTGTACCCGAGACACGCCACCCCCAGCAGCGTCGACGAATGCGGCCCGACACTCAGCCCCGACGCCTCGACGACCTCCCAGACGGCGGACAGCACGGCGGTGTCGCTGCTCACGACATACACGTCGGTCGACAGGACATGGCCCAAGTCGCTGCCGACCGCCCGAAGCTGCTCCTGAAGATTGCCGATCACCTGCTCGGCCTGCCGTACGGGATCCCCCTCCCCGACGAGATTCCCCTCTCCGTCGAGCGGCACGGAACCGGCGAGGAACGCGAGCTTGGTACCGGCCTCGACGACGGAGGCGTGGGAGTAGGTGGGGGGAGGGAAGAGGGCGGGGGTGGTGACGCGTCGGATCATGGGGGCTCCTGACGGGTGGGGGTGGACGGGGCGGGGTGTGTGAAGGCGGTCGGCCAAGGCTGGTCGTAGGGCGTACAACTTGCCGATCATCCGCGCCCGAACGGGCACGCGCATCCGAATTTCACGCCTGCTCACTCACGCAGTCGGCGCTCAGCCGCAGTCCGCGCAGCGGCGGACCGTCGCGCGGCAACCGCCGAAGCGGCGCGAGCGCAACAGGTCGGGTTCACCGAGCAGTTGCCGTACCAGCGCGGGCGTCCATCCTCGGTGCGCAGCCAGGGACGTAATTGCGTAGTGGCAGGTCCGACAGCTCCGTAGCCTGCACGTATGCCCACCCCTGACGACACCGCCTTCCTCGACGCCACCGCCGACCGCCTGGCCGCGCTCCCCACCGTCCGGGCCGTCGCCCTGGGCGGGTCACGGGCCCAGGGCACGCACCGGCCCGACAGCGATTGGGACCTCGCCGTCTATTACCGCGGCGCCTTCGACCCGGCCGATCTCCGCGCCCTCGGATGGGAGGGTGAGGTGTCCGAGGTCGGGGGCTGGGGCGGGGGTGTCTTCAACGGGGGAGCGTGGCTGACGATCGAGGGGCGGCGGGTCGACGTTCACTACCGTGACCTCGAGGTGGTGGAGCGGGAGTTGGCGCAGGCGGAGGAGGGGCGGTTCCGGGTGGAGCCGTTGCTGTTCCATCTCGCGGGGATTCCGAGCTATCTGGTGGTCGCGGAACTGGCGATCAATCAGGTGCTGAGGGGCGCGCTGCCGCGTCCGGCCGGTTATCCGCGGAAGCTGCGCCGCGCGGCCAGCGAGCGCTGGTACGGCACCGCCCAGGCCACCCTCGCGTACGCGAAGGCCAACCACGCTCCCGCCGGCCGTCTCACCGAGGTCGCGGGCGCACTCGCCACGGCCGCCGCGCAGACCGGGCATGCGGTGCTGGCCGGGCGAGGGGAGTGGGTGACCAACGAGAAGCGGTTGTTGGAGCGGGCGGGGCTGCGGGGCGTGGACGGCATCCTTGCCCAGTTGCGCGCGGAACCGAGCGCATTGCGCCAGGCCGTGCAGGATGCGGAGCGGCTCTTCGCACATCTGCGGAGGGGCTGAAGGGCATCCCCTGTCTTGTCCGGGGCCTCGCCGGGGTGAAGTGGATCAGTTCGGCGGAAGCGGGTACGGGCTTTGCTGCTGCCAGTCATGCTCTCGCACGGCCATGGGCCGATCACAGTGGCCCAGTCCTGGAGCGTCGTCACGCTGCGGTACTCCAGGAGGTCCCCGCCCCCACTGCGGCGACGCGGGGCCATCCCGTGGGTCAGGACCGGCACAGCTGTCGACGGCCACCACGGTGTTCGGGAACCTGTTCCGCAGATGCCGGGACCGGACTCACGGTTCCCGTGCCGCCCCACTGCTCATGAGTGTCGGAGCCGCGCAAAAGCGAACACAAGGGGGCAGGAAGCGGACACAGGTGGTTCTCGGGCACTGCCGGATGTAGCCGGTCGAGTGAGATCGCCGGATAATTTGTGTGGGAATGGGAGGTTTGCTGGTTGGGTCATGCGACTGCAGAGTGTCGGCGGCGTGGTGGCCAGTGATGTGCGGATGGGGGCTGTGCGATGGGTGCGGGGCTGACCGGGGCGCAGATCGCGGGCTACCGGGTGGAGTGCGAGATCGGCCGTGGGGGAATGGCCGTGGTGTACCGGGCACGGGATCTACGGCTGGAGCGTACGGTGGCGCTGAAGCTGCTGACCCCGGACATGGCCCGCAACGACACCTTCCGCCGCCGTTTCGCGCATGAGCAACGGGTGGCCGCGGCGCTCGATCATCCGCACATCGTGCCGATCTACGAGGCCGGCGAGACGAACGGTGTCCTGTACATCGCCATGCGGTACGTCCCGGGGCTGGATCTGCGGGCGCTGCTCGACCGGGACGGCCCCCTGCCGACCGAGGCCGCGTTGCGTATCGCCGCACAGGTGGCTTCCGCCCTGGACACGGCCCATGAACATGATCTGGTGCACCGGGATGTCAAACCCGGCAATGTGCTGGTGGCCCGAGGGACGGACAGCGACCACCCCGAGCATGTCTATCTCACCGATTTCGGGCTGACGAAGAAGGCGCTGTCGTTGACCGGGTTCACGTCCGTGGGCGAGTTCGTCGGCACGCTCGACTATGTGGCACCGGAGCAGATCGCGGGCCGCCCGGTGGACGGCAGGTGCGATCTGTACAGCTTCGCCTGCGTCGTCTACGAAACCCTCGCGGGCGGGCCGCCTTTCCAGCGGGACGACAGCATGGAACTGCTCTGGGCCCACCAGTACGATCAGCCGCCCGCCCTGAGCGAGAGGCGGCCGGGTACTCCGCCGGCGATGGACGAGGTGGTGGCCCGGGGCCTGGCCAAGGTCCCCGAGGATCGTTACGGATCCTGCCTGGAATTCGTGGCCGCGTTGCGCGCGACGACCCAGGGCGCCGATCGGGCTGCGCATCCGCCGACCCAGGTGGACCGGGCTGCCGGGCCGCTCCCTGATCCACCCCGGTGGGCCCGGCCGGTCTTTGCTCGCCCGTCCGCTCGAGAGGATGCCGTCTGACGGCGCGTCAAGCGGCAGGCACCGACCGCTTCCATCGAGTGCCGTACTCCCAACGCGGTGCAAACCTCGACGAATTGGCGGGGCGTGTACTCCATGTCCCCGCCGCGGGCCAGAGGTGCGGCTTCACCTCCCCCCCGCCGATACCCGACGGCTTTGGATCCGTCAAGTCCCGAGCCCTCGGAACATGACCAGGCCGGACGAGGCGGGCCTACTGGAAGTGCACCGGGGCACGGACAAGTGCCTTTCACTTCAGGAGGAAACGTGAACGCTATGACCCGCACCCGCGAGGACGCCCGTCGCAAGCGCCGACTGAGCCTGGCCACGGCGGCGGCATCGGCGGTGGTGGTCGCCGGAGGCGTCATCCTGCCGGCCACCGCCGCGACGGCGGCCCCGATGTCCCCCACATCGGCGGTGACCGTGGCGCCCCAGCACAAGGACAAGCACAAGAAGAACCACTGCTGGAGCAAGCACCACAAGAAGCATCACAAGCACCACAAGCACCACGGCAAGCATGGCAAGCACGGCAAGAAGTACTTCTGCTGGGCGGGCGGCCACAAGTTCTACTGGGACGACCACTACGAGATCTACTACGTAGTGATAAAGCACCACAAGCTGTTCCTCTGGGACAGCTATAGGGACTACTTCTACTGGGAGAAGCACCACAACGATCACTACTGGAAGAACAAGCACCACGACGATCACTTCTGGGAGGACAAGGACCACTGGAAGAGCGAGGACGAGGTCAAGGACAGGCACAAGGACGAGTCCAAGCACGACGAGTCCAAGCACGAGGACGAAAACAAGCCGGACGGTGAGGCCAAGCCGGGCGGTGAAGCCCAGCCGGACGACAAGGCCGAGCCGGGTGACGAGGCCAAGCCGGATGACAAGGCCGAACCGGATGGCGAGGCCAAGCCGGAAGCCCCGGCCGAGGAAGCCCCCGCTGAGGAGGCCCCCGCCGAGGAGGCCCCGGCCGACGAAGCCCCGGTCGACCAGCCGGAGCCCGAGGAGGCACCGGGACTGTAGGGCTCGGGAGGCGCGCGTGGCAGGCGGTGGTGATGCCCACCGCACTGCGACGGGGTGAAGGCGTAGCGGTCTTCACCCCGTCACCCTTTGGACCTCGTGTTTGGATCTCCTGCTGCGAAAGGACCCTGCGCTCATGTCCACTCGGCTCTGGCAGCGTTGCCTCGCGCAGATAGCCCACCCTCGCTCGATCGCCCCCCGTGCGGTCTGCGTAGCCACCGCCTCGGGCACCGCACCACCCCAGGCGGCACTCGCCTCTCGCCGGCTGCCGCACGGCTCGGGCCTCAGTTCGAACCCGGCGCGGCCGAACATCTGGCGCCTGAGCAGGGGGGCGGGCGGCGTGCCGAGAAGATCCCGGCGCTCGGGCTTGACAGGCCTCAGTCCGGTCAGGGGCTTTCAGCCCTGGTCGAGGAACTGTTCGGCCCAGACGGTCTTGCCGGTGGCCGTGTGCCGGGTGCCCCAGCGCTGGGCGAGCCGGCCGACCAGCAGCAGGCCCCGTCCTCCCTCGTCGAAGACCCGGGCGCGGCGCAGGTGCGGGGCGGTGCTGCTGGAGTCGTAGACCTCGCAGATGAGGGTCCGGCCCTCGTGGATCAGGCGTAGTCGGACCGGCCGGCGGCCGTAGCGCAGGGCGTTGGTGACGAGTTCGCTGACGATGAGTTCGGTGATGAACGTGGCCTCTTCCAGATGCCAGGCGGTCAGCTGGTCGGCGGCCAGCCGGCGTGCCTCGGCGACGACCGAGAGATCGAAAGCAATCTCCCAGGTGGCGACCCGGTCGGCGCCGAGGCTGCGCGTGCGGGCGACGAGCAGGGCGATGTCGTCGTCCGGCGGGTGGGTCAGCATGGCGGCGAGGAGGCTGTCGCAGACCGCGTCCGGCGCCGAGGCGGGGCGGGCGAGGGCGGCGAACATCTTGTCCAGGGCCTCGTCGATGTCGTGGTCGCGCGCTTCGAGCAGACCGTCGGTGTACAGGGTGATCAGGCTGCCCTCGGCCAGTTCGGTCTCGACGGTCTCGAACGGCAGGCCGCCGAGGCCCAGGGGCGGGCCGGGCGGGACATCGAGGAAGTGCACCGCGCCGTCGGGGGCGACCACGGCGGGTGGGGGGTGGCCGGCCCGGGCCAGCGTCAGGTGGCGGGAGATGGGGTCGTAGACCGCGTACAGGCAGGTGGTGCCGATGCCCGCGGCACCTTCCGTGGCCTCCTGTGGCCCGGCCTCTTCGGCGGACAGGTGCACCACGAGATCGTCGAGGTGGGTCAGCAGTTCATCGGGCGGCAGATCGACATCGGCCAGGGTGCGTACCGCGGTCCGTACCCTGCCCATGGTCGCCGACGCACGAATGCCGTGACCGACGACATCGCCCACCACCAGGGCGACCCGGGTGCCCGACAGCGGGATCACATCGAACCAGTCGCCGCCCACTCCCGTCCGGCCACCGGCCGGCAGGTAACGGGTGGCGACGTCCAAGGCCTGCTGATCGGGCAGTGTCTGCGGCAGCAGGCTGCGCTGCAGGGTCACGGTGGTGGTGTGCTCCCGTCCGCGATGCCGGGTCTGGTGGATGCCCTCGGCCGCCGCGCCCGCAAGCTGCTCGGCCAGCCATACATCGTCCGCCTCGAAGGGCTCCCGGCGCCGGTGACGGCCCAGGAGCACCGCACCCAGCACGCCGCCCCGCGCGCGCAACGGCACCACCATCACCGAACGCACCCCTGCCCGGCCGATCCAGGTGGCCTGGGGATCCTCGTCCGCCCACCGGGCGATGGCCGGCCCGCTCGCCTCGTACACGGCCGGCTGCCCCTCGAGCAGGCACCGGGTCACCGGCGAGACGGCCGGGTGGCGCACCGACTGCCCCGCCGCGGCAAGGGCGCCGCCGTCGCCGAGGACGGACCGCACCGCGATACGGCCCCAGTTCACCCGCTCCGCCGACTCGGCCGACCCGACAAGGTCCGCCGCTCCGCCGCGCCAGAAGGAATCCAGCACCTCTACAGCGGCGAAGTCCGCCACAGCGGGCACCACAACCTCCGCCAGCTCCTGCGCGGCGCCCTCGGCGTCCTCGGCGCCGCCGATTCGGGCCTGGCCCTGAAGCAGCATCCGCTGTCGGGCCGGGGAGCCCTCCGCCATCCGGTGCGCCACCAGACACACCGCACACACCTGGCCGTCCGCGTCCCTCAGCGGAGCCAGCGACGTCGGCCGGCCGCCCTCCGCACCCACACCCCCCGGACCGATCAAGTCCGCGACATACTGCATCCCGCTCCCCTCCAGCACCCGCAGCATGCCCGCCTCGGCCCGATCACTCAGCGGATGCGGCGCAAGCTCCGCGAGGCGCCATCCACGCATCTCCTCCTCATTCAGTGACAGCGCGTCCTCCAACCCGGCATTCGCCCCCACCAGCCGCAGATCCGCGCCAAAGACACCGGCGATGCAGGGCAGTTGGCGAAAAGCCCAATCCCCCAACGCCTCACCTCCGGCCAGAACCTGCGCCGGCAGCGGCGACGACAGCCGCTCAGCCGCTCCCGCCACCACCAGCCAGTCGGCCGCGACGCCACCGGCAGTGCGCCGACGCGCCAGTAGCCGCCGTTGCAGACGTCGGCCGTCCCGGTGCAGCAACACCGCCGTGCCGCTCCACGACCGACTCCCGGCCGCAACCCGCTTCGCCCGCTCCCCGGCGTCCTCGGCCAGCAGTCGCGCCGCCGGATGCCCCACCACTTCGGCCGGCCTGTAACCCAGGAGCCGCCCAGCCCCCTCGCTCCACCCCGTCACAATGCCCCGCTCATCCACCGTGGCCGTGCACGCCGCCTGCGGTGCACCGAACTGGGAGGAAGCTTGCGCCATCACCGCTCCTCTCGCGGTTCACGTACCCGCACCACCCCCCTTGACCAGCATGATCCCGGGGCGCGCCGACCACCAACCGGAAGCCGTACCGGGCCGCCTGTGACACGGCTGTGACATCGGGCGGACATGGCTATGACGTCGTCCAGACAGTCTCTTTATAACTAGCCAAAGCGAATAATTCGGACATTTGTCTTCTGCTTCCAAGGGTGTGAGCAGAAACGGCCGAGCCGACCCCGCCCAGCCCAGCCCCGCCCCGCCCGGAGAACACCCCCCGATGAATTCCACCGAAGCCCCCACGCTCACTCCCCGCGAGCTGGAGACTCTGCGCCACATCGCCTCAGGCTGCACCTACTTCCAAACGGCACGCCACATGGGGCTCTCCCAGCACACCGTCGACACCTACCTCCGCCGCATCCGAGCCAAGCTCCACGTCAACACCACGGCGGAACTCACCCGCCTCGCCATCGCCCTCGGCCTGGAGCCGCACACGTAGTTGCGTTCATAAAGAACGTGGCCTTTCCAAGCATCGTCACATCCTCGAAATACGACCGTCCCATCCCCTCCAAGACCCCGCCCTACCGTGGACCTCGCACCCGCCGCCCGGCCACTGTCGCCCGAAGGCATCCGACCCCGCCCTCGCCCGACAGGAGCCCCGTGTCCTGCCCCGCACGTCCGGTTCTGGCCCTTCCGCCCTGGCTCGCCCATGCCCTGCGCGCCCAGCGCGGCCCGGTTCCCTGGAGCGCGATCACGCGGGGGGCGTTGGCCGCCGGGCCGTTGCTCCTCGCCGCGGATCTCGTCGGCCGCACCTCCCTCGGCGTCGTCGCCGCCGTCGCCGCCATGCTCGCCGGGATCAACGACCGTCCCGGTAGCCGCCGGGCATCCGTCAAGCGGCTCGGGGTGCCTGCGGCGGTGGGGGCGGGCGGGCTGTTCGTCGGGACGTATGCCGGGGACCACCTCGGGGCCGTGCCGCTCATGCTCCTGCTGACCTGCCTCGGGCTGGTCGCCGGCGGCATCAGCGCCGTCGGACCGGTGGCCTCCGCGGCCGGTACGCAGTTGCTCGTCGCCGCCGCCATCGGGGCCGGGATGCCGTTGCCCGACAGCGGGTGGGAGCGGGCCGCCGCCTATCTCGGCGGTGCCGTGTGGTTGCTCCTGCTCCGGCTCGCGCTTCCCACGCCCGGGTCCCTCGTCGGGGACTTCCGGTTCGACGGGGAGCGGGCGGCCGTCGCCGATGTGTACGACGCCGTCGCCGAACTCCTCGACGCCGCGGGCACCCCGCGGGCCACCGCACGCCGCGCCGCGCTCACCGCCGCGCTCGACCATGCCCAGGACGCCCTCACCGGGCCCCGGCTGCGGCGCTACGCCTCCTCGTCCGCCGAGCGGCGGCTGCACGCGCAGTACGCCGCCGCCCTGCCGCTCGGCGAGGCCGCCACCGCGCTCGCCTGGGCCGGCGATCCCGTGCCCGCACGGGCCTCCGAGGGGCCCCGGCGGCTCGCCGCCGCCGTGCGCGGCAACACCCACACCGGGCCCCTCCCCGCGCCCTCCCGGTCCGCGCCCGCCCTGCGCGCCCTCGACGACGCACTGCTGCACGCCGCCGAGGCCTTCGACCGGGGCCGGGAGAACCGGGACCTGCACACCCGGCGCCGTACGGTGCGGGACCTCGTCCGGTCCGTCTTCGGGGCCGGCGGCAGGGAGTACGGGCTGCGCGTCGCCCTCTGCTTCGGGGCCGGCGCCGGCATCGCCCAGGCCCTGCACCACGCCCAGTGGTACGGGCAGCACGAGCACTGGTACTGGCTGCCGGCCACCGCCGTCTTCCTCGTCAAGCCCGACCTCGGGCCGCTCGTGTCCCGGGTGCTGTGCCGGGCCGCCGGCACCGTGCTGGGAGCCCTGCTCTTCGCCGGGTTCGCGGCCGTGCTGCCCCGGCCGGAAGGGCTCATCGCGCTCGTCGCTCTCAGCGGCGCCCTGATTCCCGTCGCCACCCGGCACTTCGCCGCGCAGACCGCCGTCGTGACCGTCCTCGTGCTCGCCCTGGTCATGGTGGGCGGCGAACCACAGGCCTCCCTGAGCCGGATCGGGGAGACCCTGCTGGCCTGCGCGATCGTGCTCGTCGTCGGACATCTGCCGATGCCGGGGCAGCGGGGCGGGGGAGTGCGGGCGCGGCTCGGCGCGGCGGGGCGCGCCGCGTATGCGTACCTCGGGCATGTTCTGGGTGAGGTTGATGGGGCTGCGGTGCGTGAGGCTGGTGGGGCTGCGGTGCGTGAGGTCGACGGGGCTGCGGCTCGTGGGGGTGACCCGTCTGCGGACCGCGGGGGCGACCGGTCTGTGGACTGCGGGGACGGCGGGTCTGTGGACCGCGGGGGCGACCGGTCTGTGGCCTGCGGCGACGGCGGGTCTGTGGCACGTGGAGGTGATGGGCCTGCGGCTCGTGGGGGCGATGGGCCTGCAACCCGTGGGAGTGATGGGCCCGCGGTTCGTGAGGCCGGTGCCCGCAGCGGTAGGCACAACTCTCGGGCCCCTCGTCCCCTTCACGCAGACGTTCACGACCCCCGCGGCCTCGCGAGCGCCCCCGACGCCCGTGCCCGCCGCTGGACCCTCCGCCGCGAGGCCTACCGTGCGCTCGCCGAGGCCCGTACCGCCATCGCCCTCGCCGCCGCCGAACTCCCCGCGCTCGCCCGGCACGCGGAGGGCGCGGACGAGGTCGTCGCCACCCTCGAACGGCTGGTCGACACGACGACCGCGTGCGCCGTCCACCTCGACGACTCGGGTCGGCTCACGCCCTGGCACATCGGCCGGCTCAACGACCTGCTGGAGGAACTCGCGGAGGAACGTGACCGGGTCGGGCTACGGATCCCCGAGGTCCCCCTTGCCGGGTGAGGCCGCGGCCGCCCTTCTCCGCGCGCACGACAGGGCCTAGCCCCCGACCCGCACCCACACCGGCGCATGGTCCGACCCCGCCTCGCCCCGCCGTACCTGCGGATCCGCCCCGACCGACGGCAGTTTCGGCGCAACGGCCCCCGGCACTCCCGTCCCCGCCGCCGTCGCCCGGTGGATCAGGCGGTGGCTGCACAGTATGTGGTCGATCAGCTCACGCCGGCCGGAGTTGATCCGGGAGAACCGCTGTTCGGCGGGGATCAGCGGCGCCACGTTCCACAGGCGGCCCGCGTCGCCCTTGTCCTTGACCTTGAAGCCGGGTGTGCCGATCTCCGAGCCGGGCGGGCCCAGCAGGATCTGGGTGGTCGCGGCCTGCACCTCGTCGTTCAGGTCGCCCAGGACCGCCACGTCATGCTCGCGTCCGTCACCGGCCAGCAGTACGTCGGCCAGTGCGCGCAGCGTCGTCGCCTCGGCCGCACGCCGGTAGAGGGCGTACGCGCCGTAGCGGGCCCGTTCGCCCTCGTCACGCGGCTGGAAGCGGTCGCCGGGGTACGACAGCAGCTTCGACTTGAGGTGGGCGACCGCCACCCGCAGCGGCCCGGCGGCGCCCGACCTCGGCTCCGTCTCCACCGCGAGGAAGCCCCGGCCGGACTGCGACACCGTGCCGCCCTCGTCGTCCTTCTGCACCGGGACCAGCTTCTGCGGGAAGGCGGACACGTCGTGCAGGACCCGGAGCGCGGTGCGGCTGAGGAAGCCGACCCGTATGCCCCGGCCGTCCGGGTGCTCGGAGAGTGCCGCGTGCCAGTCGCCGCCCAGCAGCCCGACCAGGTCCCGCAGGGCCTCCGGGTCCCCGACCTCCTGTACGCCGAGCAGCGCCGGGTCGAGGTCGGTGACGACCGCCGCCAGTGCCGCGAGCTTCGTCTCGTACGCCGCCTTGTCCCTGGGGCCGAACTCGCCGCCGGGCCGGTAGAGGTTCTCCAGGTTCCAGGTGCCGAGGAGCATGCCGGGCTCCTTTCGGAAGAGCCGTGGGTGTCGAGGCCCGTCGCGCCGACCGTGGTGAGGCCAGGGTGCCCGTGGGGCGGGGCCCTGCGACAGACCCGTGACCGGATGCGCGGTTCACCTCACGCGACCCGAGGACCGCGTCGTACGTTGGCGTGATGACGCCTTCTCCCGCAGAAGCTGCCGCCGACCTCATCATCACTGGATGCGCCGTCCTCGTGCACGACGACCAAGAGCGGATCGGGTTCGAGGAGAACGCCGCGATCGTCGTACGGGGCGGAGCCGTCGAGTCCGTCACGACCGCCGACGCCGTACGCGACCGGGCCGCCGTCGAGCGCGTCGACGCGGCCGGTCAGGTCGCCCTCCCCGGCCTGGTCAACTGCCACACCCACGCCCCGATGGTCGCCCTGCGCGGGGTCGCCGAGGACCTGCCCACCGAGGAGTGGTTCAACGACGTCGTCTGGCCGATCGAGTCCAACCTCACCGAGAAGGACGTGGCGTTGGGGGCGCGGCTGGCCTGCGCCGAGATGATCCGGGGCGGGGTCACCTGCTTCGCCGACCACTACTTCTCGATGGACGCCGTCGCCGCCGTCGTCGACGAGTGCGGGATGCGGGCCCACCTCGGCGAGGCCTTCTTCTCCTCGCAGGGGCCCGAAGGGCGGGAGCGGTCAGCGGAGTTCGCGCTGCGGCACCGCGGCGGCGCCGGCGGCCGTATCACCACCGCCCTCGCCCCGCACGCCCCCTACACGGTCGACGACGCCGACCTCACCGCCACCGCCGAACTCGCCCGCGAGCACGGCCTCCCCGTCCACCTGCACGCCTCCGAGAACCGCGACCAGGCCGAAGCCGGTCTCGCCCGCCACGGCGTCACCCCGATCGAGGTCCTCCGACGTACCGGAATCCTCGACACCGACGTCCTCATCGCCCACGGCACGGGGATCCTCGACCGCGACCTGCCCGTGCTCCGGGACGCCACGGGCCGCGTCGCCGTCGCCACCGCCCCTCGCGGCTACCTCAAGTTCGCCTGGCCCACGACCACACCCGTCCGCGCCCTGCACGACCTCGGCATCCCCGTCGGCCTCGCCACGGACGGCGCCGCCTCCAACAACTCCCTCGACGTCTGGGAGTCGATGGCCCTCACCGCCCTCATCCAGAAGTCGACCACCGGCGACCCACGCTGGCTGACCTCCCGTCAAGCCCTGCACCACGCCACCCTCCAGAGCGCCCGCGCGATCGGCCTCGGCGACACCCTCGGCACCCTCGCCCCTGGCCGCCGCGCCGACATCATCCTGGTCGACCTCACCGGCCCGCACACCCAACCGATCCACGACCTCGCCGCCACCCTCGTGCACAGCGCCCGCTCCTCCGATGTGCGCACGACGATCGTGGACGGCCGGATCCTGATGCGGGACCGGGAGCTGCTGACCATCGATGTGCCCGCCGTCGTACGGGAGATGGACGAACGGATGCCGGCGCTGCTGGACCGCAGCCACGGCAAGCGGATCCAGGAGTACGACACCTGAAAACAGTGAATCCGGTGAATTTCTCCGGCCCGCCGATGAGTTCCGCCCCTCCCACCGGTCACCACCCCGAACGGACCGTTGCACAGGAGGGGCGCCCATGTCGCTTCCGGAGATCGTCTCGCGTGCGCAGTGGCGCGCGGCGCGTGAGGAACTGCTGGTCAAGGAGAAGGCGGCCACGCGCGCGCGTGACGCGCTCAACGCCGAGCGGCGCAGACTGCCCATGGTCGAGGTCGAGGAGGAGTACGTCTTCGAGGGCGGCGACGGCAAGGCCACCCTGCTCGACCTCTTCGAGGGGCGCCGGCAACTCGTCGTCCACCACTTCATGTTCGCCCCCGAATGGGACGCCGGGTGCCGGAGCTGCTCCGCGTTCCTGGACCAGATCGGGCACCTGGCGCATCTGAACGCACGCGGGACGAGCCTTGTCGCCGTCTCCCGGGCGCCGTTCACGAAGATCCTTCCGTTCAAGGCGCGGATGGGCTGGACGGTGCCCTGGTACTCGTCGTACGGCACCGGCTTCAACCGCGACTTCGAGGTGACCCTGGAGCACGAGGGCGAGCCGGTGGAGCGGCCCGGCGTCAGCTGCTTCCTGCGGGACCGGGACCGTGTCTTCCACACCTACTCGACCTATGAGCGCGGCCTCGACGGGCTCGGCTCGACCACCGGCTTCCTGGACCTCACCGCGCTGGGCCGGCAGGAGGAGTGGGAGGAACCCAAGGGGCGCGCGTCGGCTCTTGGGGCGCCTGCGGGCAGTGAGCGCATCCGCTATCACGATGAGTACGAGCAGTGACACGAGGTGTAGCGGTTGATCGTCGAGAGTGAGCGAGTGCTCACACAGCGCGGTGAACGAGTGTCAACTACGTCTCAGTACTGTCACTGAGCGAGGCTATTGGCCTCCGGCTGGCGTTAACTCCTACAAGTACGACGCTTTCTGGAGGTCAGGATGGTGAACGGGCGAACAGTGCTCGAACGCTTTCCCGCGGGCGGGCCGCGAGGGTCGTGGCCGGCGGAGGAGTTCGCACACGCGCGGCGCATGGAGGGTCTGCCCGCCGAGGTCGTGATGGACCTCGCGACGGACGCGTTCCTGGTGATCGTCCGCGGCGACGCCACGGCGGACGCGGCCGCGTGAGCCTCGGCAGAGGCGGCGAACCTATGCGCTGAGCTGGTCGGACCAGGTGGGCGTGGTCCCCGTGATCCTGCAGAGCGCCAGATACAGGGGAATCGGCGGCGTATAAGGCACCGTCCCGTCCGGGCGGTGGATCAGGCGTGGGCTGTCCAGGACGACCGCCCCGGTCGTGTAGCGCACCGACTCCGGCCACTGAAGCGCGTAGTCGGAGTCGGACGGGACGATCCACCACCAGTGCGCGTCGTCGGCGTACACGCACCCCACCCGCGGCAGCCGGGGCAGGAGCAGGGGTCCGAAGCGGGCGGGGACCGCCACCGCGTCGCAGCCCAGGGGAGCTGTCATCCCCTCCGGAACGGGCAGGCGGCGCGGGGCGGCGGTCGTGGGGATACGGCGGCGAAGACGGACCAGCGTGTCCAGGCTCAGCGCCCGACCGCTGCCCGGAGCGCCGCTCACAGCCATGTGGATCCCGTCCCCGTGCCGTGTCGCGCCTCGGATGCGTCCCCGTCGCCCGGGCCACCGGGCGGACCGGGCTTGGGGCGGGAGCCCCAGCCGAGGTCGTTGTACGGCCCGCGGTCGAACCCGGGAACGTCCCCGAACGCGGCCGTGCGCGGCAGATCCGCCCAGACCATCAGCCCGGACCCGTGCTCCCGGGCTCCCCATGCGTGGCAGAGGGCGTCGATGAGGAGCAGCCCCCTCCCGTGCTCGTCCTCGGGACGCGCCGCCGCCGGGTGGGGCTCACCCGGAGCGCAGCCCTCGTCACGCACGGCTATGCGCACCAGCTCGGCCCCGTCGTGCAGCTCGCACACTATGTGCTCACTGGCGGTGTGCACGATCGCGTTGGTGACCAGCTCGGACACGACCAGAGCCGCCGTGTCGCAGGTGTCCTCGCACACCGACCACCCGTTCAGGCGCGCCCGGGTCAGACGTCTGGCCTGCGCGGGCGAACCCGGATGTGCGGCCAGTTCGAAACGGAACCGGCGCCCGGCAGCCGCACCCCGCTGAGGGCCGACTCCCGTGGTGGCACCGAGGCTGTGGGGGACCGCGGTGGCGTCTGTTCCTAACGGCGGGGACGGAATCACGCTTGCCACTATCGCCCCGCCGTGAACACTTGGCAAGTGTCACTCTGAAAAATGCAGAGTGCTGTGTGACTCTCTGGAAGGCCGTGGCACACTGCTCGCAACAGCATGTCGAACGGCGCCAGTTGGGATCACCGAAGATCCACCGCGATCTTCGAACCGGTCCTCGAATGGCGCCGTCGGCCTGTCAGCGTTCGGTTGGTCTGCCGTGATTGGGTCCGTCTGGCACTATTCAGTCGGTCTGCAGGGATGCACAGGGGTACGTAGGGATACGTAGGGATTCATACGTAGAGATTTAGGGATACGTTCGTGGAGGTGGAGCGTGAGCGAGCCGCGGTCCGCGCCGACGGTCGGCCAGGTCGTCCTGGGTCGGCGCCTGCTGGACCTGCGCGAACGCGCCGGGCTCAAGCGTGAGGAGGCCGCCCGCGTCCTGCGTGTCGCCCCCGCCACGGTCCGCCGTATGGAGATGGCCGAGGTCGCCCTCAAGATCCCGTATCTCCAGTTGCTCCTGAAGGCCTACGGCATCTCCGACGAGGAGGCCGAAGCCTTTGTGCTGCTGGCCGAGGAGGCCAACAAACCCGGCTGGTGGCAGCGGTTCCACGACATCCTGCCCGGCTGGTTCTCCATGTACGTCAGCCTGGAGGGCGCCGCCAGCCTCATCCGCTCGTACGAACCGCATTTCGTGCCCGGTCTGCTGCAGACCGGGGACTACGCGCGCGGAGTGCTCAGGTCCGGCGCCATCGCCCAGACCAGCCCCGACGACATAGAGCGCCATGTCGCCCTGCGCCTGCAACGCCAGCAACTGCTCACCCGTGAGGACGCGCCCCGGCTGTGGGTCGTGATGGACGAGACCGTGCTGCGCCGCCACGTGGGCGGCCCGGAGGTGATGCGTGCCCAGATCGACAGGCTGCTCGAGGCCACGAAGCTGCCCAACGTCACGTTGCAGGTCGCGCCCTTCGCCAAGGGGCCGCACCCCGGCACGTACGGGCCCTTCGTGCTGTTCCGATTCGCCGTGCCGGAACTTCCGGACATGGTCTACAGCGAGTACCTGACCGGCGCCGTCTATCTCGACGCGCGTGCCGAGGTGGCCACCCATCTCGAGGTCATGGACCGCATGGCGGCGCACGCCGCTACGGCACATCGCACGAAGGAGATCCTTCGGGATCTCCGCAAGGAGCTGTGAATGAACCGCATCAGGCCGCGTATACGCGTCTACAACGGCATGCCCGCACGGGACTTGGGCAGCGAGGGCTGGCTCAAGCCGTGGAGCGGCGGCAACGGCGGCAACTGCCTGGAGGCGATGAAGCTCGCCGACGGCCGGATCGCCGTCCGTCAGTCGACCGACCCGGACGGGCCGGCGCTGATCTACACCACGGACGAGATGACGGCGTTCATCGAGGGCGCGAAGGCGGGGGAGGCGGACTTCCTCCTTTCCTGACCCGCTTCGGCCGCTCGGGCCGCGGCCACTTGCCTATTGCTCGCACAACTTCCTTGACTTGGTGCTTACTTGATAATCCATTGCGTATTACGGAGTGCCCCGTGACCGAGATCGACGCCGGCAAGCCGCATCCCGCGAGGATGTACGACTGGTATCTCGGCGGGAAGGACAACCATCCCGTCGACGAAGCCATGGGGAAGCAGATGCTCGCCCTGGACCCGCGCGTCCCGGTGATGGCGCGGGTCAACCGCGCCTTCATGCACCGCAGCACCCGCTGGCTCGCCCAGCAGGGCGTACGCCAGTTCCTGGACATCGGCACCGGCATCCCCACCGAGCCGAACCTGCACCAGGTCGCCCAGCGCATCGCCCCCGACGCGCGCGTCGTCTACTGCGACAACGACCCCATCGTGCTGGCCCACGCGGCGGCCCTGCTGCGCGGCACGCAGGAGGGCGCCACCGAGTATCTGCAGGCCGATGTGCGCGACCCCGGCGCCATCGTCGAAGGGGCCAGGAAGGTCCTGGACTTCAGCCGTCCGGTGGCCCTCTCCCTCATCGCGCTGCTGCACTTCGTCTCCGACGAGGACGGCGCGCGCGAACTGGTGCGCCGGCTGATGGCCGAACTCCCCTCCGGCAGTTACCTGGTGATCACGCACGCGACCGCCGACTTCACTCCCGAGGAGTCGAAGGCGGCGACCGAGAAGCTCAAGGCGGCCGGCGTCACGCTGGCCCTGCGCTCCCGCGAGGACTTCACCCGCTTCTTCGAAGGCCTCGAACTCGTCCCGCCGGGCGTCCAGGTGCCGCACCAGTGGCACCCCGACCTGGGAGAGCCCGTACCCGGACAGGACGACGGGGTCATTCCCGGGTACGGGGCGGTGGGACGCAAGCCGTAGGGCTCAGGGCGGGACGCACGCCGTAGGGCTCACGCAAGGGCTCAGGGCCTGATGGCCTTCTGATCTACAGGTACGACAGCATGCGTCGCGGCGCGTCCACCAGGCGGCTGACGATCACCACCGGCAGCGGGGGCTGCTCCGCCTTGGCCGGGCTGACGTTCAGCCCGTAGTAGATCTGCTCGATCGAGGGCGGTCCGACCGCGAGGTTGCGCCGGACCGCCTGCGACGGCGACTCCTCACCGGTCTTCACGAGGTACGCCGCGACCATCGCGCCGGTACGGCCCACCCCCGCGCCGCAGTGCACGAACACCGGGCCGGACGCCGAGGAGACGACGTCGAGGAAGCGCTGCACCTGGTTCGGCGACGGCGTCTGACCGTCACGGATCGGCAGGCGTACGACATTCAGCCCCGCCTCGCCCGGTTCGGCCAGCTCGGCCGCGCTCATGCGCTCGGCGCGCAGGTCGACGACGGTGGCGATGCCCATGCCCGCCAGTGCCCGGTAACCGGCCTCGGAGGGCGCGGAGCCGCGCCACAGTTTGCCGTCGGAGTCCACGGGCTGGAAGTGGTTCACACCCTGGACGGCGCGTGTGCCGGCGGGCGCGGCGGTGGCTTCGCGGGCCAGGAGGGACAGGCCCAGGATGGTGCCGGCGCCTGCTATCCACAGGGCGAGGTAACCGATCACCAGGCCGAGGAGGATGCGCAGCGCGCGCCGCGAGAGAGGGCGCCTGCCGAAGGCAGGGCGGGGCAGGGTGGCAGAGAGAACAGCCATGGGCGACCCGGGGGACTAGGGGACGTGGGCGCAGAGGAAGAGTACCCCGGGGAATATGATCAATGTGTACTACGTCCGTTTTTGTGCGATAGGTCTCACTTGTCTCTCGGTCGCCGTGAGTCGTCGCCCGACTCCACGTCACTGACAGCGATCACCGTGAGATGGGCGCGCTCCAGGGTCGTGTCCTCCAGGCAGCCGCGCAGCCGCAGGAGGTCGTGGTCGGTGAGCGCGGGCCGTACGACCCCGGCGAACATGCCGTCCCCCAGGTTGCCGAGGGGCGCGTGCCGCAGCGTCATGGCCGTGGAGTCCCGACAGCCCTCCCAGATCTGCCGGGCGGCCAGCGCCTTGCGGTCGGCCGACATGTCCGTGCCCCGCAGATCGACCCGGACGAGCACCGAGGTCGCCTCGTGCTCGTTGGCCTCCTCGGCCCGTGTCTGGGTGACGTCGGCCAGTCCCGTGACCAGTGCGGCGAGCAGCGCGGCGGAGACGACCGAGACGGCGGTCAGGCGCACGGTACGGCGTCGGGACCCGTTGCCCGGGGCCGGCAGGTCCTCCAGGTCGCCGGGCGCGGCCGGGTCGGGCGCGGAGAGGACCGCCAGCCGCCCGGCCAGGCGCCGCTCGGCGGGCCGGGCCGTGGTCGCCGCGACCTTCTGCACCACCCAGGCGAGTCCGGACAGCACCACTCCGGCGACCATCAGGACCGGCACGAAGACATACGACCGCTCCGCCGGATCCTCCAGCCACCGGAACCGCTTCTCCTCCTCGGCCACGGCCGGCTCCCGCAGCCGCGTCAGCACGTCCTCCTGGCGGGCGTCCAGCTCCCGCTGGCGCCGGTCGGTGTCGCGCAGCCGCTCCTCGATCCGGCTCAGCCGCCCCAGCGTCACCAGACCGAACAGCATCACCTCGACGACCAGCAGCAGCACCCCGCAGATCAACGCCCGCTGCCACTGCCACCGGTACAGATAGACGATCAGGTAGGTGCCCGCGCCGGCCGCGGCCAGGGCGCCGAAGACGTACGCGATCCTTCTCATGACGCGTCCCCCAGTCGTAGGTCACCGGCGGCCCCCTCGGTCAGCCGTACGTCGCCGGCGGTCCCGTCGACCGCGAGGCGCGAGCCGGGCCGGAAGCGGCGCACGGCGTCCTCGGCCCCGACCACCGCGGGGAGCCCGAACTCCCTCGCCAGGACGGCCAGATGCGACAACGGGCTGCCGGTCTGCGCGACCAGGCCGGTGAGGCCGGGCAGCAGCGGGGCGAGCGCGGGGTCGAGGGACCGCACCACCAGCACGGCGTCCGCCGGCCGAGGCCCCGTCCCGTCCCATACGGTCCCGACGACCCGCCCCGCGGACACGCCCCGCACACCGCCGCCCCGGCGGGCGCCGCGCTCGGCGGCGACGACCTGACCGCCCGCGAGCCGGAACTCGTCCGGCAGCGGGGGCGACGCGGGCCGCGGCACCCGCTCGTGGAGGTCGTCGGGCAGCCGGGCCCCGTTCAGCAGGTCGGCCAGCTCCGCCCAGCGCAACAGCCCCACGCGCTCGGCGTCCATCCCCAGCCGCCGGGCCACCTCACGGACCATCCGCACCTGGAGCTCCTGCACCCAGCGGACGCGGAGGCGGAGGGCTTCGCGGGGCGGGAGGGCGGTGGTCAGGGGGCGTTTGGTGGGGGTCGGGGCTTTGGCTGCTCCCGTGAAGAGGGCTGCTTTCGTGAACGGGACTGCTTTCGTGAACGGGGCTGCTTTCGTGAAGGGGGTGGCGTAGATGGCCAGGGCCGCGCTGGTCAGGTCGTTCGGGATCGCCGGTGCTGCGGATGTCGTGTGCCGCGGCTGTCCATGCGTTTCCTTCCCGAGTGCCTGCCCGGGGCCGCTCGTGACCGGCCCGGGCTCGACCGTGGCGTCCGGCAGTCGTCCCCGGTCACGCAGGCTCGGGGCGGTGAGGGCCAGGACGACCGGGTCCGTGGCGACCACCTGGTCGTCGGGCACGCCCCGCGCGCGGGCGTCGGCCAGCGCGGCGAGGGCCGTGCCGGCCGCTGTGGGGCTCTTCGGCGGCTCATGGAGAAGGGCGCCGGCGAGGGCTTCCTGGGCGTGCAGGGAGACCAGGACCCGGCGGGTCCAGCGCAGCTCCGCGGCCAGGGCGGTGCCGGGGAGCGTCGCGGGGGACGGGAACTCGGCGAGGCGGCGGTCGACGTCGGCGACGAGGTCGGTCGCGAGGCCGGGCAGGGACGCGGCGAGGCGGCCCACCCGCCAGGCCGCGCTGAGCCGGCGCGCTCCGGGTGCCGGGTTGAGCAGCGCCAGCCAGCGGTGGCGCGGCGGAACCGCGCCGAGGAGGCGCAGATCGGCGGCTGCGCGCCCGCCGACCGTGGTGACCACCGGCACCGACCTCAGCAGCCGGCGCGGCGCGGTGCCCCCGATGTCGAGCGCGGCGGCGAGCCCACGGGCCATCGGCGCCACCCACAGGTCCTCCTCCAGCGGCGCGAGCTGCTCGGGCAGCGTCTCGGCCACCGGGCCGGGCCCGAGCAGCCGCGCCCCGCGCGCCGGCCGGGCCGCCATCGCGGTGATCGGCCTGCTCTGGAACAGCCACAGCCGCCCGTCCGCGTCGAACCCGAACTCGACGTCCTGCGGCCCGCCGAAGACCCGCCGGACCCGCCGAGCGAGCCGCGCCAGCCGGAACAACTCACCGCGGGTGAGCAATGAGCCGACGTCGGCATCGGCCCTGACCCCGGTCCTGGCCCCGGCCCTGGTCCCGGCCCTGGTCCCGGCCCTGGTCCCGGCCTCGGTCCTGGCCTCGGCCCCGGTCCTAGTCCCGGCCCTGGTCCTGGCGTCGTCCCCGGCGCTGGTCCCGGTCCTGGTCCCGGTCCTGGCCTCGGCCCCGGCCCTGGGCCTGGCCTCGGCCCCAGCCCCGGCCCTGGTCCCGACCTCGGCCCCGGCCTCCGCACGGGTCCTGGCCCCTGCCGGCTCGGCTCGCTGGCCGGCAGGGGAGTCCGTCCACGAGTCGCCGTCGGCGGACGCGCTCCGCCTGTCGTGGGCGGGCCCGGCCGCCTCGTCCTCGGCGGGC
The DNA here is from genome assembly GCF_049974585.1 of Streptomyces sp. UG1. Classification (NCBI taxonomy): domain Bacteria; kingdom Bacillati; phylum Actinomycetota; class Actinomycetes; order Kitasatosporales; family Streptomycetaceae; genus Streptomyces; species Streptomyces sp. UG1. Next base: position 151,728 of record NZ_JBNGGG010000024.1, read on the forward strand.
TCGGTCCGTAGCAGTCGTCCGTGCCTGCTCAGCCAGTAGCCGGTGCCGGTCCGGGTGCCGTCGACCAGGCTGTCCGGCCCGCCGCGCACCGCGCTGACCAGCAACCGGTCGGCCCGCCCCGCCACCGGGTCGGCGCCGAACATCACCCCGCCGACCCGCGCGACGAGCATGGGCTGCACCAGCACCGCCATCGGCGCCGTGGACCCGTCGGACCGGTGCGCCGAGTCGAGCACGGTCCGCACGGCCGTGAGGAAGTCCCGCCAGCCGCGCACATCGAGCACCGAGTCGAACTGGCCCGCCAGGGACGACTCCTCGTTGTCCTCCTGCGGAGAGGAGGACCGTACGACGAGCGGGCGGGTGCCGCCGTCGGAGAGCTCGTCCCAGGCGCGCCGCAGGGCGACAATGTCGCCGTTTCCGCGGTGCGGGATCACGAATCCGGGGAGTACGGGCAGTCCGGCGCGGGCCGCGCGGGCGAGGTTCGCGGCCTTGGACCCCATGAGACGGGGGAGTGCGGTGCCGGGCTGGTCGAGCGGGACTATGGCCGGGCCGTGCTGGTCGACCTGGCCGAGGGCGACGTCGCCCCGGTGCTCTTCCCCGTCGCGGGCACCTTCTCCATGACGTTCATCGAGCGTCGTCATCGCACACCCTCCAGGACCGACCGCCAACAGGGGGGACGCGCGGGGGTGGCCCTGCGCCTGACGGCGGAACGAAGGATGGGGGCGAGCCGCCACCGCCCCGGCGGGGTGCGACTACGACACGCCTCCTGCCCCGATGATCCCACTCCTGTTCGGATACATGTAGCCCAGAAGTCATATTTCGGACAGATAGGAGAACAAATCAGAATGCGGCAGTATGCCGGACCGGCGGAACTCGTCCTTCGACAGCAGAACTCGCCGTCGTCCCCTCCTTCGTGGGCAGGACGTGGTGGCGCGGCGGCTCATCCGCGGGCAGGAGCCTCCTCGCCCGGCGGCAGCGCCCGGCACAGCGCCTCCAGCGCCGCCTCGTACGCGTGCTCCGAGGGCGTGGCACAGCCGACGACGATGCCGTCGCGCACCGGCATGTCCGGCTCCGTGGCCTCCGGGTGCCGGAACGCGGCGAGGCCGTCCAGGGCGATGCCCTGCCAGGTGGCCGCCTTGACCGTGGACCGCTCGGTGCCGGGCGGCAGCCGCAGCACCGCGTGGAGTCCGGCGGAGACACCGGTGACCTCGATGTGGGGCGCGTGCTCGGCGAGCGCGGCCACGAGGCGGTCGCGGCGGCTCCGGTACCGCTGCCGCATGCGTCGCACATGACGGTCGTACGCCCCGGAGGCGATGAAGTCGGCGAGGCTGAGCTGATCGAGCACGCTCGCCCATGCCTCGCGCTCGCCCTTGGCCGCGAGGACGTCGTCGACGTACCGCTCGGGCAGCACCATCCACCCCAGCCGCACCGCCGGCGACAGGCTCTTGCTGACCGAGCCGATGAAGATCACGCGTTCGGGGTCGAGGCCCTGGACGGCGCCGACGGGCTTGCGGTCGTAGCGGAACTCCCCGTCGTAGTCGTCCTCCAGGATCACGCCGCCACGCGCGCGTGCCCAGTCGACGACGGCGGCGCGGCGCTCGCGGTGCAGCGGGCCGCCGGTCGGGAACTGGTGCGCGGGCGTGAGCAGTACGGCACGCTCGCGCGCCAGCCGGTCGACGCGTGCGCCGTCGTCGTCGAGGGGGAGCGGTACGGTCCGTACGCCCTCGGCGGCGAGGAGTTCCCGGTGGAAGCCCAGCCCGTACGCCTCCACGGCCAGCGGGCCGCGCAGCACTCCCTCTCCGAAGAGCAGCCGCAGGGCGTGTGCGAAGCCGGAGCAGATCACGATCCGGCCCGGCTCGGTGCGCACTCCACGCGCGCGTGCCAGGTACTCGGTGAGCGCCTCGCGCAGTTCTAGGCGTCCGGCGGGGTCGCCGGGCCCGAAGACCTCGTTCGGCGCCTGCTGCAGTGCCCGCCGGTAGGAGGCCAGCCAGTCCGTGCGCGGGAACGCCGACGCGTCCGGGGTGCCCTGCCGCAGGTCGTGGCGAGGCCCACGCGCGCGTGACGGCGTCTTGCGGGTCACCGGCCGGGCGCGCCGCAGGGGCTCGGCTCGCTCGGCGACCCTCGTGCCCGAACCCTGCCGGGCGGTGAGCCAGCCCTCCGCGACCAGTTCCGCGTAGGCGTCGGCCACCGTGTTGCGGGCGACGCCGAGGTCGGCGGCGAGCGAGCGGTACGGCGGCAGCCGGGTGCCGGGCGCGAGCCGCCCACCGCGCACGGCTTCGCGCAGGGCACGGATCAGCGCGGCCCGCCGGCCGCCGGGCCCGGACGACTCCGAGAGGTCCAGGTGCAGGTCGGCACCGATCCGCTCCGCCGAATTGACCCATGATTCCGCCATGGAAATGCACCCTACAGCCGGTCTTTCCGGCCCATAGGTTGGTCTGCATGACGACGAACACCATCGACATCAACTTGGCCGAGACCATCACCGAGGCCGAAGTGGCCCGCACTCGTCTGGACTTCGCGAAGTCCGCCCCGAAGGTCTTCCGCGCCATCGTCGGCTTCGACGCGGCCGCCCGCGCCGGGCTCGACCCCGCCCTCGTCGAACTGATCCAGATCCGCGCCTCGCACCTCAACCACTGCGCCTACTGCCTCCACATGCACACCAACGACGCCCGCAAGGCCGGCGAGAGCGAGGACCGGCTGCACATGGTCGCCGTCTGGCGCGAGGCCCGTCACTTCTTCACCGAGAAGGAACAGGCCGCCCTGGCCCTGACGGAGGCGGTCACCCTGGTGGCCGACGGAGGAGTCCCCGACGAGGTCTACGCACAGGCGGCGGCCCACTTCGACGACGAGGAACTCGCCCACCTCCTCGCCCTGATCATGACGATCAACACCTGGAACAGGGTGGCGCTGGCCACGGGGAAGGTGGCGGGGACGGACGAGCGGCGCTAGTTCCGTGCCGCTGTCCGCCGCTGTCCGGCTTGCTACACCGTCATCGGCCGGTCGTACGGCGATATGGGCGCCGGCAGCCGCGAACTCCCCGTCAGATAGCCGTCGACGGCCGCTGCCACCGCCCGCCCCTCCGCGATCGCCCACACGATGAGCGACTGCCCCCGGGCGGCGTCCCCCGCCGCGAACACGCCCGGCACATTCGTCGCGAACCCCGCGTCCCGCGTGATCGTGCCGCGCGGCGCCAGCTCCAGCCCCAACTGCTCGATCAGCCCGTCGGTCCGGTCGGGCCCGGAGAATCCGAGGGCGAGCAGTACGAGGTCGGCCGGCAGCGTCCGCCCGGTGTCCGGCAGCGGGCGGCGCTCGGCGTCCACCTCCACCAGGTGCAGCGACCGTACGTGCCCGTCGGCGTCGCCCGTGAAGCGGAGCGTGGACGCTGCGAACAGCCGGGCGTCCGCGTCCGCCGCGGGCGCCGTCCGAAGATCGCGCGCCTCCTCGTGCGCGGCCGACAGCCGGTAGATCTTCGGGTACGTCGGCCAGGGCTCGGCGTCCTCGTCCCGCTCGGTGCCCGGCTGGGCGTAGATGTCCAACTGGGTCACGGACGCGGCGCCCTCCCGTACGGCGGTGCCCAGGCAGTCGGCCCCCGTGTCCCCGCCGCCGACGATGACGACATGCTTCCCGGCGGCGGACAGGGGGGACGTCTCCAGATCCCCCTCGCACACCCGGTTGGCCAGCGGCAGATATGCCATCGCCTGCTCGATGCCGCTCAACTCCCGCCCGGGAACCGGAAGTTCACGCCAGGCGGTGGCCCCGGTGGCGACGACCACGGCGTCGTAGCGCGACCGCAGCTCCGCCGCCCCGACGTCCCGCCCGACCGCCGTCGACGTACGGAACTTCGTCCCCTCGGCCCGCATCTGCTCGATCCGCCGCTCCAGATGGCGCTTCTCCATCTTGAACTCGGGGATGCCGTACCGCATCAGCCCGCCGATCCGGTCGTCCTTCTCGTACACCGCGACCGTGTGCCCCGCCCGCGTCAGTTGCTGCGCCGCCGCGAGCCCCGTGGGCCCCGAGCCGATCACCGCGACGGTCCGCCCCGACAGCCGGTCCGGCGGCCGTGGCGGGGCGAACCCCTCCTCCCAGGCCCGGTCGGCGATGGCACACTCGACGTTCTTGATGGTGACGGCCGGCTGATTGATCGCCAGCACGCACCCCGCCTCGCACGGCGCCGGGCACAACCGTCCCGTGAACTCCGGGAAGTTGTTCGTCGCGTGCAGCCGGTCCGCCGCCGCCCGCCAGTCCTCCCTGGACACCAGGTCGTTCCACTCGGGGATCAGATTGCCCAGCGGACAGGCCTCGTGGCAGAACGGGATGCCGCAGTCCATGCAGCGGTCGGCCTGCTTGCTGATGATGGGCAGCAACGCCCCCGGGACGTACACCTCGTCCCAGTCCCCGACCCGCTCCTCGACGGGCCGGCGCGGCCACTCCTGGCGGGGGGTGGTCATAAAACCCTTGGGATCGGCCATGGCCGTCTTCCTTGTGTGCACATGCACGGGTGACGTGTCGGAGCCGTGCGTCGTCGGGCGGCACTCTTCCCGCCACCATACGACTCACCGGCCACTTGCGCAGAGAGGAGGGACAGCGCTTTCTCATCGGTCTCGCCCCTTAGCTGAGGGCCAGTACGTACGACACCGTCGCGGCGGCCGAGGCGACCGTCCGGACGTGGTTCCACGCCGTCCACTCGCGCACATACGTCGGCCAGTAGGCGGCCGCCTCCTGGGTGCCCGGCTCCAGCTTGAGCAGCGCGTCGTTGCGGGGCACGTTCGCCACCATGGTCACCCCGAACGAGCCGAACAGATACAGCGCGCTGCCCAGCAGCAGCGCCGCCGTCCCCTCGTCCGGCCACAGCACGAACGTCACCACGGCGATCACCGCGCACATCACCGCCGACCCGATGAACACCAGCATGAACGCCGGCATCAGCGCGGTCACATTGATCGCCTTCATCGCGGCGACGCCCTGCGCGGGCGGCAGCGAGGCGAGCCCACGCATCACGAAGGTCGAGAACGCGCAGAAGACCCCGGCCACGAGGCCGGTCCCGACCACACCGATCACGATCAGTACGAAGTACGGCCCATCGATCATGTCAACGTCAACTCCCGCATCCCGCCGGGATCCTCCCGGCCCCGTCCGTCACCTCAAGTGAAATCCTGTACGAGAACAGTGACCATGGCTGAGCGCCGCGAGGGCATACGTGAGCCTCCAGCGGGCGGCGGGCGGCGGGCGGCGGGCGGCGGGCGGCGGGCCGGCGTTGGCGCCGCGTCGGGAGCGTGGGGCGCTCTGAGTGCGGTGTGCTCGAGGGCCGTGTGCTCCGAAGGCCGTGTGCTCTGAGGGTCGTGTGCTCCGAGGGTGGCACGTCAAAGATGTCGCGCTGCGTCCATGTTTCGCCTCCCGGGCCCTCCGTCAGCCGACCTCGGACACCTCCGCCCGCCACGCCCGCAACGTCGTCTCCACCACCGCCGCGATCCGCCGCCGAGCCTCGTGCCGCGGCACCCCGCCCATCAGCAACCGGTCGTACGGCGTGTCCATGTGCCGCACGGACGCCACGACCGCCGACACCACCGCCACCTCGGACAACGCCCGCCCGGCGGCACTGCGCCCCACCCGTCCGCTGCCCCGCACCGACGCGTGCGCGGCGATGTCCCGCGCCCGGTCCGCCGGACACCCCGGGAACAGCCGCCGTATCTCCGCCGCGAACGCCTCCGCGAACCGCACGTCCTCCCGCGCCCGGCGCTGCGCGTCCCGCATCCGGCGCCGTCGTCGGGCCTCCGCGTCCGCCAGGCACCGCTCCTCGGCCCGGGCGAGCCCTGCCTCCTCGACGAGAACGCCCTGCCGTTCGTATCGGCTCTTGCGCCGGTTGAACCGTACGACCACCGCCGACAGCGCGCTCTCCTCCCGCGACCGACGCGTCAATGCCGTGTCGCCGCGCGGCAGGAACACCAGATGCCCGAGATCGGCACAGTCGAGACACCGAGGCGCACCGTCCTCCAGCACGAGCATCCGCAACGGCCCCGCATGGCACTCCGCACAGTGCCGCCGCTTGAGAGGCTGGATGACGAGAAGGCCGGTACGGGACGGGGGAGTTGCGAGGTGCGCCATACAGGGTTCATTTCCCTCGGGGCGGGACTGGAGAACTCGCCGGACGGGCCGGGCGACCGTGGTCGGGCCATCGCCCTGGCTCGCGCGGTACGTCCCGGCCCGCCCACGGTCGCCGGGCGCGACAACCGTCCGATCGGCTCCCGGGGGCTGATCACATCCCGCCTCGGCCCGACCCCCCCGCTCCACCCACGGCACGCATCCCCGACCCCGACACCTACGCAACCCGCCCCCGGCCCCACCACATGACCCTCACCCCGAACCGCAGCCGTAGCCGCATCCGCAACCCACCCGCCCCTTGTCGCATCATGGGCCGTATGCGACTGGAGGCGATCACCTGGGACCGGCTCGGCGATCTGCTGGCCGAGCGGCTGCTCGACCTGAAGCCGGCCGACGGCAGCCCTTGGCCGCGCATCGCCTTCGACGGCGCCCCGGCCGCCCGGCCGGGAGACCTCGCCGAACGGGTCGGGGAGGCGCTGCGCATACGCGGGCGACCCTCGCTCACCGTGGGCGTGGAGGGCTTCATGCGCCCCGCCTCCGTCCGTCTGGAGTACGGCCACCGGGACGTCGACGCCTACTACGACGGCTGGTTCGACACCCGTGCCCTGTGGCGCGAGGTCTTCGGCCCGCTCGAACCCGGCGGCGACGGCCGTGTCCTGCCCGACCTCTGGGACCCGGTCACCGACCGCGCCACCCGCAGCCCCTACGTCCAACTCCCGCCCGGTGGCCTGCTGTTGCTGCACGGCCCTCTCCTGTTGCGTCACTGGTTCCCCTTCGACCTGACCGTCCATGTCCTCCTGTCACCCGGCGCCCTGCGCCGCCGCACCCCCGAGGCCGAGCACTGGACCCTCCCCGCTTTCGAGCGCTACGACCAGGAGACCGACCCCGCCGGCGCCGTCGACGTCCTGGTGCGCGCCGACGATCCGCGGCACCCGGCGTGGAGCGGCTGAGACGTGATCCACCAAACCCCTCTACATGCACACGCATTTAAAAATGCTGGTGCCCATGACGACCTCCACGAGTGATCCGATCTCCTTCGACGACTCCGTCCGCTCCCTGCTGGACGGCAGGAACTTCGCCAGCGTGGCCACCCTCGGCCCCGACGGCGCTCCCCAGAACTCGGTGGTCTGGATCAAGCGCGAGGGCGACACCGTGCTCTTCTCCTCCGTCGACAACCGCCAGAAGGTGCGCAACCTCCGCCGCGACCCCCGCATCAGCGTCTCGGTCTACGACCTCGCCAACCCCTACTCCTCCGTCGAGATCCGTGGCACCGCCGAGCTCGTCCCGGACGAGGCAAAGCGGCTCCCGTTCGAGCTCTCGCACAAGTACCTCGGCATCGACCCGCCCGCCGAGAAGGACGACGAGACCCGAGTGATCATCCGCGTCGTCCCGCGGAAGGTCGTGCGCTTCTCGGCCTGACAGCCGCCGCTCGCCGCCCGTGGCCGCCACCGCTCGCTTCCGGGTGCAGGGGCCGGATGCCACGGCGAGAATGAAGGGCGCCGGGACTAGCGGTGCGTACTGCGCCGCGCCGGCCGTCCGGCATCGGGAGGTAGTCCATGACCACTGCCGGAGACATCATGCACCGAGGCGCCCAGTGGATCCCGTCCCACGAGACCCTGGACCGCGCCGCCCAGCTCATGCGCGAGCTGGGAGTCGGAGCCCTGCCCATCAGCGACCCGAACGAACGGCTCTGCGGCATCCTCACCGACCGTGACATCGTCGTCGGCTGCGTGGCCATGGGCCACGACCCGAGCAAGGTCACCGCCGGCGAGATGGCTCAGGGCACCCCGCGCTGGATCGATGCGCGTGCCGACATCAGCGAAGTGCTCCGGGAGATGAAGGAGCACCAGATCCGCCGGCTTCCCGTCATCGAGAACAAGCGCCTGGTCGGCATGATCAGCGAGGCCGATCTGGCCCGGAGCCTCTCGGAGACCGAGGTCGGCCACTGGGCCGAGAGCGTCTACGCCATCAGCGGGGCACCCAAGACCCGCTGAACCTTCGGGGCACTCGACACCGCTCACCACCGTCTTCGTCCGGCCGGCCGTGCCGGACGAAGACGCGTCGGCGTCCGCCGGAGCGTCAGAGCCATCCGTTGCGCCGGAAGCCGCGGTGCAGCAGCACACACGCGACGGATATCACGCCTATGACCAGCGGATAACCGAACGTCCAGCGCAGCTCCGGCATGTACTTGAAGTTCATGCCGTAGACCCCGCACACCATCGTCGGTATGGCGATGATCGCGGCCCAGGCCGTGATCTTCCGCATGTCCTCGTTCTGCGCGACGGTGACCTGTGCCAGATGCGCCTGGAGGATCGAGTTGAGCAACTCGTCGAAGGCGGATATCTGTTCCTTGGACCGCAGCAGATGGTCGGAGACATCGCGGAAGTAGGCCTGTATCTCCGGCTCGACCACCCGGATGGGACGGGTGGCCAGCTCCTCCAGCGGGCGGCTCAGCGGCACCACGGCCCGCTTCAGCTCCAGCAGCTCCCGCTTGAGCTGGTAGATCCGCCCCGGGTCGACCCGCGCCCCGTTCTCCGCGAACACATCCGTCTCGACCTCGTCGATGTCCTCCTGCACCGAGTCGGTGACGCTCAGATAGTCGTCCACCACGTGGTCCGCGATGGCGTGCAGCACCGCCGCCGGCCCCTTGGCGAGTTGCTCGGGGTCCGCCTCCAGCCCCTCGCGCAGCGGGCCCAGTGAGCCGTGCCTCCCATGGCGCACCGTGATCACGAAGTCCTGGCCGACGAACACCATGATCTCGCCGGTGTTCACCACCTCGCTAGTCGCCGTGAGCTTCTCGTGCTCGACGTAGCAGACGGTCTTGAACACGGCGAACAACGTCTCGTCGTACCGCTCCAGCTTCGGCCGCTGATGCGCCTCGATCGCGTCCTCCACCGCCAGCGGATGCAGGTCGAACAGCTCGGCGATGCCCGCGAACTCATGGTCCGTCGGCTCATGGAGACCGAGCCAGACGAAACCGCCGCCACCGCGCTTGCGTACTCTCTGCACGACATCGACCAGCTCACCGGTCTCCGGGACCCGCACACCCTCCCGGTAGGTCACGCAGTTCACCACCGAGGAGCCCAGCGGGGACCTGGCGGGGTGGCTGAGGTCGACGCGGGGGCGCCGTCGAGCCAGCCGCGCCACCTTGCGCAGGCCACCGACCTTGCTGAGGCCGGTGACCTTTCGCAGATTCCCTGCCATGGACATCTGGATCTCCTCGCGTGGCTCCCTCGCGCCGCATCTCTGCGCCTGGCCAGCCAGTTTGCCAGCCCCGGGTGAGCGGCGGGTAAGCCTGTGGGAACAGGGAATTCCGCCTTGTTCCCGCCTGTGGACAACCGACCCGCCCAGGTAAGACGCATCCCCGGCCGGACGCAATCCGCGCCGGACGTCCGCCATCTCGTCGTAGGCGCCGCGTCGCCCGCTTCGGACGAGCGGGGCAACTGGAATGATCGCGCCATGACGCGAAACGACGGGTATCTCCTCGACAACCGGCAGACCGAGGCGGGCGAGCGTTTCGAAGCGTTCGCCACCCTCTTCGACCCCACGACCTTCCGACACATCGAAGGATTCGGCATCGGATCCGGCTGGCGCTGCTGGGAGGTCGGCGCCGGCGGCCCGTCCGTGGTGGCCTGGATGGCCAAGAAGGTCGGCCCGACCGGGCAGGTGGTCGCGACCGACATCGACACCTCGCAACTCACCTCCGCCGCCCGGCCGCCGGTGGAGGTCCGCGTCCACGACGTGAGCGCCGACGAACCGCCGGGAGAGGGGTTCGACCTGGTGCACGCCCGGCTCGTCCTCGTCCATGTGCCGGACCGCGAAAGGGCGTTGCGCTCGATGATCGAGTCCCTGCGCCCCGGCGGGCGGCTCCTGATCGAGGACGCCGACCCCGCCCTCCAGCCCCTGATCTGCCCCGACGAGCACGGCCCCGAGCAGCAGTTGGCCAACCGGCTGCGCCACGGCTTCCGCGAACTCCTCGCCGACCGCGGCGCCGACCTCTCCTACGGCCGCAGGCTCCCGCGCCTGCTCCGCGAGGCCGGTCTGCGCCAGGTGACGGCCGACGCGTACTTCCCGGTCACCTCGCCCGCCTGCGCTGCCCTGGAGTCCGCCACCATCCGACAGATCCGCGACCAACTCGTCGCGCAGGGCATCGCCACGGACCAGGACATCGACCGCCACCTCGCGAACGTCGCCTCCGGCACGATGGACCTGGCCACGGCCCCGCTGATCTCGGCGTGGGGGCGCAGGGCGTAGTCGGCGGGGCGCAAGGCCTGGACGGGAAAGGGGAGTTGCCCGCCCTGAGCCCGCGACGGCCAGTCGGACCCCGCGGCTTCGCCCGCATGCGATGCAGGGCGTCCCGTCGTTTTGCTCGCGTGTGATGCATCGGCGTTTCGCGGCTTGGCCCGCATGCGATGCAGGGCGTCCCGTCGTTTTGCTCGCGTGTGATGTAACGGCGTTCCGCCGCTCCGCCCCCACGCCATACAACGGTGCCCTTCCGCCCCGCCCGCACGCGATGCAACGGCGCCCCGCCACCCCGCCCGCGACCGTCACCCCGGCGTCGGAGGCCTTCCCCCTACCCGTTCCACTGCCGACGCCCCCGCCCGGCACCCCTCCCGAGCCGCCTCCTCCGGTCCGGCGCCGGTGAGCAGAGCCGCGAGGAAGGCGCCCGTGAAGGCGTCGCCCGCCCCGGTCGTGTCCCTCGGCGTGGCCGGCACGGCTGGGACACGTGCGCTGACCGCGCCGGACCGGGCCAGCAGCGCGCCGTCCGAACCCTGCTTGGCGACCACCAGCGGGACATGGCGGCTCAGCTTGGCCGCCGCGTCCTCCGCATCCGGCAACCCCGTGAGCAGGCACGCCTCGTCACGGCTCGGCAGCAGGACGTCCACGCCCTCCACCGACGCCAGGAAACGGTCGACGCCCAACTCCACCAGGAACCCCGCCGACGCCGGATCCAGGCTCACCGGCACCCCACGCGCGCGGGCGGACTCGAGAGCCACCCTCACCAGGGCGCGACTCGGCTCGGAGAACAGCAAGTAGCCCGACAGGTGCAGCCACGCGACACCGTCGAGGAGCGCGTCCGACCAGTCGCCCGGATCGAGCAGCAACGACGCCCCGCTGTCGGTGAGGAACGTCCGCTCGGCCGCGGCACCCGTGTCGACCAGGCAGATCACCGTCCCGGTCGGCGCCTGCGGATCGACCACCAGGCAGGGCCGCACCCCGCTCGCGGTCAGCTCCCGCTCGTGCCACGCGGCGGCCTCCTCGCCCACCCGCCCCAGCAGCCGCACCTCGGCACAGCCCCGATGCGCGGCCCAGCAGGCCACATTGGCACCCGCGCCGCCCGGCACCGTCCGGACGGCCGCGACCGTGTCCGTCCCGGAGGCGAGCGGCCCCTGATGCCGCGCGATGACGTCCGTCACCACGTCCCCGACGACCAGCAGCGCACCGTCGCGGACGCCCAAGAGGTCCCCTCCGCTTCCCGGGCCGTCGGACACCGTCCCGCTCACGCCCCGGCCCAGGCCGCCGCGATGCGCCCCGCCAGCCGTACATTGCCGCGCACCGCCGCCAGGTTGGCGCTCAGTGAGGCGCCGTCCGTGTGCCGCACGAGGTAGTCCAGCAGGAACGGCGTGACCGCCTGCCCGGTGACGCCCTGCTCCTCGCACGCGCGCAGCGCTTCGGCGAGCACGCGCGCGTGCAGCTCTGGATCCAACTGCTCCGCCTCCGGTACCGGATTGGCGACGATCAACGCCGACTCGGGCCCGTCGAGCGCCTCCTGAGCCCGCATCACCTCGGCGACCTCCTCCGGCGACCGGAGTGTCCAGTCCACCGGATGCCCCGAGTCGGAGAGGTAGAAGCCGGGGAAGCGCTCCGTGCGGTAGCCGGCCACCGCGACGCCCAGCGTCTCCAGCCGCTGCAGGGTCGCCGGGACGTCCAGGATCGACTTCACTCCGGCGCACACCACCGTGATCCGGGTACGCGCCAGCAGCCCCAGGTCGGCCGACTCGTCCTGGGTCACCGTCCACTCCCGGTGCACACCGCCGAGCCCACCCGTCGCGAACACCCGTACGCCCGCGAGCGCCGCCAGCAGAGCCGTCGCCGACACCGTCGTCGCCCCGCTCGCCCCCGAGGCCACCGCGAGCGGCAGATCCCGGTGCCCCAGCTTGCGGATCCCGTCCTCGTTGGCGATCCGCTCCAGCTGCTCCTTGTCCAGGCCGACCCGGGGCCGCCCGTCCAGCACGGCGATCGTCGCCGGAACGGCACCCTCCCGCCGTACGACCTCCTCCAGCTCCAGCGCCACCTGGAGATTGCGCGGGCGCGGCAGCCCGTGCGCGATGATCGTGGACTCCAGGGCCACCACGGGTCGACGCGCGTCGATCGCCTCCCGCACTTCCTCCGAAACCATCAGCACCACGCGCCGCCTCCTGTCCGTCGGTCCTGACTCATCTCTGGCGGGCGGCGCACCGGATCAAACCCTTGCGGCCTGTGGGAGACGACACCAGCCTGGGAGGCATGACGGACAACACCACACGTCTCGACCACGTCGTCCTCTGGGTGCGTGACCCGGTGGCGTCGGCCGACTTCTTCGAGAAGGCGGTCGGCATGGAGCCGGTCAGGCTCTCGGAGTTCTCCGCGGGGGCGGCTCCGTTCCCCTCCGTGCGCCTCAACGAGGAGACCATCCTCGACCTCATGCCGCTCACCATGGCGGAACGCATGAAGATGCTGCCCGGCGCCGCCGAGAGCTCCGGGCACCCGGTCAACCACGTCTGCCTGGCGCTGCCCGGCGACGACTTCGACGCCCTGCGCGCCCGCCTGGAGGAGCGCGCCGCACCGGTGTCGGACATCTCCCACGACTCCTTCGGCGCCCGCGGCAACGCCAAGCGCAGCTTCTACTTCCGCGACCCCGACGGCAACGTCTTCGAGGCCCGGCACTACGACTAGCGTGCCGCGGTGGGGGGGGGCGCCCCCCGGGGCCCCCCCCCCCCCCCCCCCCCCGGGCCCCGCCCCCCCCCCCGGACCCCCCCCCCCCCCCCCCGGGGGGGAGACCAAATAGGGGGGGGGGCCCCCC